>JBFGZM010000196.1:0-7071 GCA_041586815.1 Marinobacterium sp.
GCGGCCTTGATGTCCTGCTGCAATGGCACCTGTTCCATCAGTTCGCCCATCTCAATATCCAGCAGAACATCCAGCTTGGACAGCAGACCGACGATGAAATAGTTCAGCGTATTGGGACGCCCCATCAGCTCGGCCAGCAGCTCGCACATGCGCCCGCGCACCAGCATGTTGCGGGTCAGCTCGTCGGGTTTTCCAGGCTCCGCACTGGCCAGAAACAGCGTGACCCAGCGGCGGATCTGGTCCAGCCCCAGCAGGGTAATGGCGTGGGACAGGGACTCGATCTCGCGCCGCAAACTGAAGGCCGCCGAGTTCACCACACGCAGAATCTTGTAGGTCAGGGCCGCATCGTTCACCGCGATCTGTTCCAGCGCCGCCGCCGTGGTATCCGGATTCTGCAATTCGCTCAAAAGCTGCAGCAGAATAACCTTGTTGCCGACGATCTTCTTGCCGCGCACCGGAATCGGCATACTCAGGAAGTAGCCCTGGTAGAGCGAAAAGCCCATTTCAAGGCACTGCCGAAACTGTTCCTTGTTCTCGACCTTGTCAGCCAGCAACTCAAGATGGTGGGGTTTGAGCTTGCGGATAATTTCCGGCAACTCCGTCAGGCCCAGCTTGAGAATGTCCAGCTTGATGACATGTACGATCGACAGCAGGGGGTCGAACTTCGGATTGGCAGGATCATAATCCGCCAGCACCAGCCGATAGCCCTCTCGGGCCAGCTGCTTCAGCCGCGCCAGCAGATCGGGCGTGACCTCGGTATGACCGAGCAGCTCAAGTGCAAAGTGCTCCTTGGGAAGCTCGGGGAAGTTGGCATTCAGCAGAACCTTGTCGGTCAGCTTGAGGTAGCACGGCAGAGTACGAATCTCGCCATCGCTGCACACACTGGCATAGCTATTGGTGATGACTGCAAGGGTGGCGGCATCATCGGTAATCGAACGATCGACCTCACCGGACTGGCTGCGGAACAGCAGCTCAAACGCGACCACGTCCTGGTTCTTGGTATAAATGGGCTGCCGCGCGAGCAGCACGGGCAGTTGTTCTGTGTCGTTAAGGGATTTAAGTACTGCGCTCACGACTCGGCTCTCCATGTATCACAGTCGTTCTGAGAAAATAATCTGGGCCCATAATGACACTATTATCCGGGCTTACAAAATAGCTTCCCTGTCTATTTGGCCATTACGCTGCAAAAACACGCACAGATGGGCGAACATGCAGGCTTTTCTGCCCGGCGATGCCCGCTGGCGGTGCCGGCGTCAAGCGGCCATCGGTCAGGTGTCAGCCCCGTATTTTTTCCGTCACATACGCAAAAGCCCGGTCGCAATGCCGGGCTCGCTGGAGCGATCGCCGCAAGGGTGCCTGCGATCGTACATGCCGTGAAAAGAGCGACCTCAGGCAGCTGAAATCACATCCGCATAACCTTCGCGCTCCACCAGTGCGCTGTGCAGTACCGCCACGGTCTGAGCATAGTCGTCTTCCTTGACCACGCACTGCATCTGCACCTGACGAATCGACTGGTGCACCGCCTGAACACTGATACCCGCATCCGCCAGGGCCGACATCATCCGTGCCAGCATGCCCTTGACCTTGAGGTCGGAGCCGATGGCCGAAACCATGGCCACATTGTGTACCGTCACCTCGGCATCCGTGTAACGCTCTTCAACCAGGCGGGCGGCACGATTCACCATCTTGCGCGAGCCGGACACGTAGTAGGTAATGCTGTTGGCGTCCGAGTCCTTGTTGACCACGTAGAGCTTGAGCTGCTTGAGCAGACGGGTCAGCTCAATGTCGTAGGCGACATCACCGAGCATCTCCTGATCAAAGACTTCCAGCCCGAACACATCCTTGCGCCCGGCGACGATTTCAACACAGGGCCGGTCGCTGATATAGGACTGGCTGATCAGGGTACCGTCGTGTTCGGGTTCAAAGGCGTTCTTGATACGCAGCTCGACACCGGCGCGACGCAGGGACTTGGCCGCCTTGGGGTGGATGGCCTCCATGCCCAGGTTCGACAGCTGATCGGCAACATCGTAGTTGGTGCGCCCGATGGTCACCACCTTATCGGTGCCGACCAGCATCGGATCGGCACTGCTAAGGTGGTATTCCTTGTGGATAATGGCTTCGCGGGCCGAAGTCACAGAGGCAATTTCGGCAAAGGTGATCTCGCTATAGCCCCGGTCATAGGTGTTCATCAAACCTGCGGCACAATGGGTGTAACCGGTGGCTACCGCCAGCTCCGTGGTCGGATCGATATCCTCGAAGCCATTGCGCACCATCTCTTCAAATGCCTGTGGCGCTTCCTGATGCCAGCCGGTCAGATCCACCATGCGGGCGTTAACCCCACGGCTGCGCAGCGCCAGCACCGTGTTGTGGGCACTGTGTGCCTCGCCAATGGCGGCCAGCATTTCGCGCACCTTCATCAGGTGCTCTTCAAGCTGGAAGTGACCATAGGTGCACAGCCGCTGCAGGCTTTGCATGCAGTCGCGGGCATCCTTGATGCGTTCTTCAACAAAGTGATCCGCGGCGCTGCGCTCGTAATCGCTATCGAACAGCTCTGCATTCTTCTGCACCATGCGGCTGCGCACGATTTCCAGCGTTTCCAGCCAGGCGTCTTCGCTGTGAGCGTCGGCAAAACGGGCATAGACCCCGGGCTCGCCGGTCTTCTTGTGCTCCAGCAGCAGGTTGGTCATGCCAGCATAGGCCGAGACAACAAAGATGCGGTTGTAAAGCTCAGCGCCACTGCGCTCGCCCAGCAGGATATTGTCCATGACCTCGTCAAAGCGGCTCATGGACGTGCCGCCGATTTTTTCTACCGTATGCATAGTGATATGGAAAGTCCCTTGAAATTTGGCGTGGTCGCACCCTGTGCCACCACGTGAAAAGAAGGCCGGCCGCGGATCAGGCGTATTCGCGTGCCACGATATCCAGCGGCTCGGCGGGTCCCCGCTCGGCGATAAAGGCCGGGCGCGGCGGCTGCTCGCAAAAGGGCGTCTGCAGGCGGTTGTCGATGTGGTTGAACACAAAGAACAGGTTGCTGCGCGGTGCCGGCGTGATGTTGCTGTTGGAGCCATGCAGCGTATTGCAGTCGAAAAACACCACCGATCCTGCAGGACCCGTGGCGGTGTCGATACCGTAGCGCCCGATCATGCGACTCAGGCTGCCGTCGTCCGGCACGCCAAACTCCTGCCGACGCAACGAGTACTGATAGTGGTTGTGCGGCGTTTCCCCCACGCAACCGATGAAATGGCGGTGAGAGCCGGGCACCAGCATCAGCGGGCCGTTATTGGTATCGTTGTCGGTCAGCAGGATCGAACAGCTCAGTGCACGCATGCGCGGCATGCCGTCTTCCACGTGCCAGGTCTCGAAGTCCGAGTGCCAGTAGAACTCGCGACCGGCAAAGCCGGGCTTGAGGTTCATGCGGGACTGATGCACGTACACATCGCCGCCAAGGATAAAGCGCGCCACACCGGCGATGCGGGCATCGGATGCCAGCTGTGCAAAAAGCCCGTCCTGGCGATGAATCTCGAACAGGGAACGCAGGGCGCCACTCTGGGGCTCGCGGATGGCCTCGTCCGAGGTCAGCACGGCCGGATCCGTGCGCAGCCGTTCTAGCTCCGCCTGCATGGTCGCCACTTCTGCCGCAGAAAAGAGTTCGGGGATCACCATGTAACCGTCTCGTTCGTACTGGGCAATCAGCTCTGGCGCTACCGGAGCCGCGACCGTGTCCTGCTGATACAGCACAGGGTCCTGGCGCTCCAGCCATGCGGGCTCAGCCTGCTGACGTGACGGGTACAGATCTTGACGCGAACTCATGGACTCTCCGGCAGATGAAAAAGACAGGGGGAAATTCTCGGCGCCCGGGCGCCTGCAGAGCCCCCGGGCCTTGACCGTCAGTCAGGCAACCGCATCCGCTTCCAGCGGATAGACGCCGTTTTCGTCATGCACTTCCAGCCCGTTAAGCGGCGGATTGAACACGCAGGCCAGCTTGAGCTCCGAAGAGGCTCGCAGCAGGTGCTCGTCGTGCTGATCCAGGTTGTACAGCGTGCCCGGACGAATCGGATAGACCTTGCCATCGGCCAGGGTCTCGATTTCGCCTTCGCCGCTGATGCAGTACACCGACTCAAAATGGTTCTGATACCAGATATGGGTCTCGGTGCCGGCGTAAATGGTGGTGATATGGAAGGAGTACCCCATGTTGTCCTGCTTGAGCAGCATGCGGGTGCTTTCCCAGTTTTCGGAAACCACGCGGCGTTCGCTCTGTTCGGCTTCCTGCAATGTACGTACGATCATCTGTGTCCTCCTCAGGATGCTGCGGTTTCGATCTGTTCAGCCATGGCTCCGGCAAAGGCACCTTCCAGAATGTCCAGCGCGCTGTTGAGCTGCTCATCGGTGATGGTCAGCGGGCAGAGGCACTTGACCACCTGGCTGTGAGCACCGCTGGTCTCGATCACCAGGTTGCGAGCAAAGGCGCGGCTGCAGACGCTGGCGGCCAGCTCGCCATCCGGGCACTCGATGCCGATCATCAGGCCACGCCCCTTGACGCGCAGGGAGTTGGGGCCCTGGCGCTGTACAATCGACTGCAGGCGCTCACGTACCAGCTTGGCCTTGCGCTGCACCTCTTCGGCAAAGTGGCTGTCGTCCCAGAAGGTTTCGATCGCGGCGGTGGCGGTAACGAAGGCATGGTTGTTGCCCCGGAAAGTACCGTTGTGCTCGCCCGGCTCCCACTGGTCGAGTTCCTTGCGCAGCACCAGTACCGCCAGCGGCAGACCATAGCCACTGAGGGACTTGGACAGTGTGACCATATCGGGCTTGATGCCCATTTCTTCAAAGCTGAAGAAGGAGCCGGTACGGCCACAGCCGGCCTGGATATCGTCCACGATCAGCAGCATGTCGTGCTTGCGACACAGGCGCTCCAGCCGGCGCATCCAGTCGGCGGAGGCGACATTCAGGCCACCTTCGCCCTGGACGGTTTCCACGATTACCGCAGCGGGATGGTCGATGCCGCTGCTGGGATCGCTCAGCAGCTTGTCCATGTAGGCCAGGGTGTTCATCTTGTCGCCCATGTAGCCATCGAACGGCATGCGGGTGACATCTCCCAGGGTCACGCCAGCCGCACCGCGGTGATGCTCGTTGCCGGTGCAGGCCAGGGCGCCGGTGGTCACGCCGTGGAAGCCGTTGGTGAAGCTGATGATATTGCGACGTCCTTTGACCTTGCGGGCCAGCTTCAGCGCCGCCTCAACGGAGTTGGAGCCGGTGGGGCCGGTGAACTGCACTACACAGTCGCCCATGCCGCGCGGTTCCAGAATGATGCGACTGAACACTTCCAGAAAGCTTTCCTTGGCATCGGTGTGCATGTCCAGACCATGGGTCACGCCGTCCGACTCGATGTATTTGATCAGGGCCTGCTTCAGTACCGGGTTGTTGTGCCCGTAGTTCAGGGTGCCGGCACCGGCGAGGAAATCGATGTAGCGTTCGCCGTCACGCAGCACCAGCTCGGCACCCTTGGCCTGTTTGAAGACCACCGGGAAAGAGCGGCAGTAGCTGCGAATGTTGGATTCGTTCTGTTCGAAAATATTCATAAATTCTCCTGTTAAGCCTGTGAGGGGATTGGCAGTGCGAAGGGGCCGGCGCGGTACAGCATTTCGTCATCATGCTGACCGGCAAAGTGGGCCTCGCGGGAAAACAGCAGCTGCCGCTCCCAGGGGGCATCGAGCAGTCCGAAAACCTTGCGGAACAGGGCTTCAGACGCATCGTTGCCAGGTGAAATCGTGGTTTCTATATGCCTCACACCCAAGGGTGCCAGACGGCGGATCAGGGCCAGCAGCATTCGGCTGCCCAGCCCCAGCCCGCGGGCGCTTTCATCAACCGCAACCTGCCAGACAAAGAGGGTGTCTTCACGCCCCGGCGGGCGGTATCCGGAAATAAATCCAAGCAACTGCCCATCGGGCGCCTGGGCCGCGATTGCCGTGTCAGCAAAATCGGTGCATTGCAGCAGATTGCAATAAACGGAATTGGTATCCAGTGGGGCACAGCGGGCAATGAGCTGGTGGAGCCCGTGGCCATCAAGACCACTGGGTTTGCGAAACTTTATTGAATCAGAATCCATAGGGTAAATAACTTTTCGTATTACGATGCTTTTTATTATAAAACATATCGCCAAACGAACATCAACCACCAAATGTGACTAAAAATTAGTCAAATACAGAAAGTTACAGTATGATGTCGCGCAATCCGAGCCTGAAAAAATAAATAGCAACGCGAAATATTTATATTGAACAACGCGTCAATCACGCAAATAAGTACATAGCATTACGATAAATATAGCCATTCCCACGCCTTTCCCGAGTACGGCCGTCGTTGCTTTATTGCCAGCGAGGCCGTAAAAAGACGACAACAGTCTGTCTCCAGCCAACCAGTACCCGAGCCCCCATGAGCAAAAGCCAGTCCGCCCTTGTCCTGATCCGCCAGATCATTCGTGCGACCGACCTGCACGACAAGCAACTCAGCCGGGTGAGCGGACTCACCCTGCCGCAGCTGCTGACCATGCAGACGCTGCGCGAAGGCGGCTCCATGACCATCGGCCTGCTGGCCCGCGAAATGAACCTGGCCCAGGCCACGGTCACCAGCATTCTGGACCGGCTGGAAAAGAAGCAACTGGTGGAACGCCATCGCGACAGCCATGACAAACGCAAGGTATGGGCCTGCCTGTCCGAGACCGGTACAGGCCTGCTGGCCGCCTCCCCCACCTCGCTGCAGGACCTGTTTATCGGCAAGTTCGAAGCCATGGAAGAATGGGAGCAGTCGATGGTGATCACCTCGCTGGAGCGCGTCGCCGGGATTATCAACGCCCTGGATATCGACGCCGCCCCGGTATTCGATATCGGTGACCTGGACCGCTCCTCCGTCCACGGCGACAAGCACGACTGACCCACGCCCGCAGGACACCCATGGTCAGCAGCAAGCACCCAAGGAAAGCACCGTGAGCGCAGCCCACCCTTTTGTCGACCTGCAGGAACAGCTGCCCGGTTTGCTGCTGGATATGAAGTACCATGGCGCTGACAACTTCATGGGCAC
>JBFGZM010000197.1:0-7062 GCA_041586815.1 Marinobacterium sp.
GCGTCTGAGGAAAAATACACACAGATGCTGAGTCTGGCCGATCAAATCGATCGTGCAGCAGAGATTCATGCAAAGCGCGAAGCCGACAGCGGTGTTCCTGGCGAGAGCCGTTGAGACGCCGTCAGTCCGCCAATCAGCCACCCTGACCGCCAGTCGCTGTTCCTCAAGTCTCTGTTCAACAATCTCGAGCAGTTTGCCTTTACTGACCTTGCGCTGCTTGCAGCAGCCCCTGAAATACGCCCGCACGCCGGCTCCATACAAGCCACTCCCCTGACTGAAAGGCGCAGGCCGACAGCTGTTAGTCAAGAATGAGACTGCGTTTCCCGCCTCCAGCAACACTCCTCAACTACCGGACACCCTGTCGGCCCGCGGACCAGGAGAGGATTACGCACCTTCACTAGCCGCTCTCGCAAGATGCGCCTGCTAGACTGACCTCGATAAGCGCCCACTTAGCTTTTGACCAGATGCAAAAGGAAGGCCTGCCGATGCGCCGCTTTAAGAATATCCTGCTCGTTGTTCAAGGCCTGAAGGCGGAGGCTGCAGTACTGAATCGCGCTGTAGCGCTTGCCAGCGCCCACAACGCCAAAATTACCATTGTTGATGTCGTCAAAAGGGTTCCGGAAGATTTCCCCGCCAGAGAGGTTGGTCTATCCTCGGCCAAATTGCAGGAGCTATTGATCAGAACGCGTCAAGAAGAGCTCCAAAGCCTTCTCGACAGCGCAGAGCCTCTTGAAATACGACCTTCGGTACAAGTACTGGTTGGGACCGATTTCCTTGAAATTGTTCGGGCAGTACTGCGGGACAGCTATGATCTTGTTATCAAGGGCGCGGAAGGTCCCATGGGTCACCGTGGGCAGTTGTTTGGCAGTATCGATATGCACCTTATGCGCAAATGTCCCTGTCCGGTATGGATTATCAAACCTGGCCAGCGCAGGCGCTTTGCCCGGATACTGGCGGCCGTGGACCTGGAGCCACTCGATGAGTCCGCAAAGCTGAATAACAATATTGTGCAGCTTGCGCTTTCGATCGCCCAACAGGAAGGCAGTGAGATGCACGTAGCCCATGCCTGGTCGCTTTTCGGTGAAAACCTGCTCAGGGGCTGGCGCGCGGATGCCGATATCGCCAAGGTGGTGCGGCAGACCCGAAGCTTTTACAAGCAGGAACTCGATAACCTGCTTTGCCAGTTCGACTTTGACAACGTCACGCTGCGCACCCATCTGCTAAAAGGGCCTCCGGAGGAAGTGCTGCCGAAACTGGCGAATCGGGAAAATATCGAGCTCGTTGTCATGGGCACCGTTGCACGCGTTGGCGTTTCCGGGTTTTTGATCGGAAATACTGCCGAAAAAGTATTGTCGCAGATTTACAGCTCAGTCCTCACGCTCAAGCCACCAGGGTTCGTGACGCCGGTACGGCTCACGGATTAGGCCGCGAACATGTTTGCCAACGTCTTTTACGAAATCGCAGCTCTCCTGGCGGTGGCCGCGGCTGTTGGCGCACTTGGCCTCTGGCTAAAACAACCCCTGATCGTTTCTTTTATCGCGGCAGGCATTCTGGTAGGCCCCGCCGGTCTTGAGTGGGTGGCTGCGGCTGACCAGATCGACCTGCTGGCGCAAATTGGTATCACCCTGTTGCTGTTCATTGTCGGACTCAAGCTCGACTTGCAGCTGATCCGCACTCTGGGTCCCGTCGCGCTGGCAACGGGACTGGGGCAGGTTCTCTTTACTTCATTGTTCGGCTATCTGATTGCCCTGACGCTGGGCCTTGCTCCTGTCGCGGCATTGTATGTCGCGGTGGCTTTGACGTTTTCGAGCACAATTATCATTGTGAAGCTGCTGTCCGACAAAAAAGAGATCGACTCCCTCCATGGACGGATCGCATTGGGCTTCCTGATCGTCCAGGATCTTGCGGTGATTCTGGCGATGATTGGCTTGACCGCACTGGCAGCACAGGACCAAAGCCAGTCAATCGGGCTGGATATGTTGCTGATGCTACTGAAAGGGCTGATATTTCTGACCGCGATCGGGCTACTGATGCGCTACCTGTTGCCAGCGCTACTGGACCGCCTGGCGACATCCCGGGAGCTGCTGGTGCTCTTTGCTATCGCCTGGGCCACCCTGCTCGCAGCCGTTGGAAGTGGGCTGGGTTTCAGCAAGGAGGTCGGCGCTTTCCTAGCGGGCATATCTATCGCCTCTACTCCCTATCGTGAAGCCATAGGTGCGAGACTGGTAAGTCTGCGTGACTTCCTGCTGTTATTTTTCTTCATCGATCTCGGTGCGCACCTTGAACTGGACGCGATGGGCGCTCAACTTAGCGCTGCCGCAATTCTTTCGCTCTTTGTATTAATTGGCAATCCGCTCATCGTCATGACCATCATGGGGCTTATGGGGTACCGGAAGCGCACCGGTTTTCTCGCCGGCCTGACAGTCGCCCAAATCAGTGAGTTTTCGCTATTGCTCGGCGCTCTTGGCGTGCAGGTCGGCCACATCGGCCCAGACATTCTGGGCCTGATAACACTGGTCGGACTGACAACTATAGGCCTGTCGACCTACATGATCCTTTACTCGCATCGACTGTACGACTTTCTGGCACCGGCACTGGGGCTTTTTGAACGGGCATGGCCGTTTCGCGAGGTCGCTCCAAGTACGCCGTCATCCTGCCCGGTCAACGGAAACATCGACGTGATTCTGATCGGCCTGGGACGCTATGGTAGCCACCTGGCGGAGGAGCTGCGCGCCCGGGGGAGTAATGTGCTCGGAATTGACTTTGACCCCCTGGCCGTCAAGGCCTGGGAGGAGTCGGGACAGCACGCCCTGTATGGCGATGCCGAAGATCCGGAATTCCCCAGCACTTTGCCAATGGCACAGGCCCATTGGGTAATCAGCACACTCCCTGTGCCAGCCATTAACCGGGGACTCATTCAGGGCCTGAAACAGCACAGCTTCACAGGCAACATTGCGGTAACAGCCTACCACCCCCAAGATGTTGACATGCTTACCTCAGCAGGTGCAGACCGGGTGTTGATGCCATTTCGTGATGGCGCCAAGGAAGCCGCAAGCCTGATTACCCAGAGATAACCTCCGAATGAGGCCACCAGCAGCCCAATTCTGCCTGCACCCACGGCACCAGACGGGTCCTGGATTGCACGGTATTATCCATGCCGGTGCCCCTGTGCAGCGGCGGATACACCGTGCCATACAAGGCAATACCCAAACCTCAAACACCGGCAATAAAAATACAAATTATTACAAATTATTACAAATGGGTTGATTTCATAAGTAATACAATACTATGATTCTTGCCAGCGAGCACAGGTGGCCAACCGAGACCTCAGGTGGCGCAGGGGACGACAGGGGCATGCCTGTATAGATCCAGCCCATTCCTGCGGTCAACCGCACCACCTCTCGCCAACGAACCATACCCGAGCAAGATGTAGGGGCCGACGCATACCGCCAGCCGCTACAGCAATAATAGACTCTCTATAAAAACAAGAGGTTAGTATGAAATCACGCAAGCTTGTCAGCACCCTGGCCAAAGCGATTATCACCAGCACCTTTATCCTGGGCTCGATCGCCAGCGCCGCCAGCTACCCTTCCAAGCAGATTGAAGTCATCGTGCCCTATTCCGCCGGTGGCGGTACCGACCTGGTGACCCGGGCCTTTGCCGATGCCGCCAAGCAGTACCTCCCGGAAGCCATGGGTGTCGTGAACAAAACCGGTGGCGGCGGTGCCGTCGGCCTGTCTGAAATCGTGCGGGCCAGGGCCGATGGTTACCATATCGGCATGGGTACCGTTGAACTGGCGATGCTGCCACATCTGGGGATGGTCACGTTCCAGGCAGAGGACTTTGTCCCTATTGCCCGCCTGAATGCGGAGCCTAGTGCCATTTCCGTCAACGCCGATGCCCCCTGGCAGACCTATGAAGAATTCATAGCGCACGCCAAGGCCAATCCCGGCGCCGTTCGTATCGGCAACTCGGGCACCGGCGCCATTTGGCACCTGGCCGCCGAGGCCGTCGCCGACAAAACCGGCGCCCAGTTCAGCCACATCCCCTACGACGGTGCCAACCCCGCCGTCACGGCCCTGCTTGGCGGACACATTGAAGCGGTTACCGTAAGCCCGGCCGAAGTGGCTAACCACGTTAGCAATGGCAAGGTCCGCATCCTGACCATTATGTCGGACGAGCGCATCGCGGGATTCGAAGATGTACCGACACTCAAGGAAAGCGGTGTTGACCTCAGCATCATGACCTGGCGCGGTATTGTCGTGCCCAAGAAGACGCCTGAAGACATTCAGCTGATTCTGCGTGACGCCGTGAAGAAGACCGCCAACGATGAAGGCTTCAAGAGCGCGCTCGCCAAAATGAACCTGACCCATGCGTACCTGGATGCGCCCGAGTTTCAGAAAACCATCAGCCGCGATGATGTCTTTTTCAAGGACCTCATGAAAAAGCTGGGACTTGGCAGCTAAGCTTCACTAACCTCCGCCCTGGCCTGTGCACCTGCACGGGCCAGGGTGTCTGACGTTGGATGCCTGCCACAAACAGGTATCAGACACAGACCCCTACTATAAGAATCAGGCAGCATACGGTCAGTACCAGGCTGCAGACAGAAGGTACCGCCCATGAGCGCCCCACAGGACACAAACAATCCTGGCTTTCAGGTTCACAGCCGCTGGCTTGAGCTCAGCATACCGCTGGCAAGCATAGCGCTGGCATCCTTTGCACTCTTTACCGCATCATCCTTTCCGGCATCGCTGCTGAAAACCGATGTTGGACCCGCACGCTTCCCCATTGTCTACGCCATTTTACTCATCGCACTCTGCCTGGGATTAATGGCGGTGATATTGCGTACCAGGAGCACCGCATCTGCGACCAGGATATCCTGGCGGGATCTTCGCACTGAAGCCAAATCCGTCTTTGGCATCGGGGCTTCCGTTGCGAATTTTCTGCTGATCCCGCTGATCGGTTTTCTGATCGCCAATACCTTATATATGTCCTTCCTGATATGGCTGCTCGGTTATCGTCACCGAATCATGACGCCGCTGGTGGCCATGGCCATCACCGGTCTTATCTACGCTGTATTTTATTTCGGATTGAATGTTCCCTTGCCAGAAGGTGAATTACTCGAGTTGTCCTTCTGAATCCTGTCTGACAAGGAGAAGATAAATGCAAGATTTCAGCATGCTTATCAACGGCGTACTGGCGCTGTTTGATCAACCCATGTCACTGCTTTTCGCCGTACTTGGCGTCACCCTGGGTGTACTGCTGGGCATACTTCCAGGCCTCACCGCGACCATGGGCGTTGCCATACTGCTGCCCTTTACCTTCGGTATGGATCCGGTACCGGCACTGCTGATGATTTCAGGTGTGTACTTCGGCGGTATCTATGGCGGCTCCATCACCGCAATTTTGCTGAATATCCCGGGTACGCCCGCCGCCGCCGCCACCGCCCTGGACGGTTACCAGCTTACTCGTCAGGGCAAGGCCGGTACTACGCTTGGCACCGCCACGCTATCGTCCTTTGTTGGCGGCAGCATCAGCATACTTATTCTGATCTTCATGGCGCCGCTGCTGGCCGACTTTGCGCTGAAGTTCAGCGCTGCGGAAAATTTTGCACTGGCTGTTTTTGGACTCAGCATCATCGTCAGCATATCGAGCCACTCCATGCTCAAGGGCTTGATTGCAGGCGCCATAGGACTGCTGATTGCCACGGTTGGGCTGGACCCGATGAGCGGCTACCCCCGCTTTACCGGTGGTTTTAACGAACTGATGAGCGTTCCCTTTATTCCGATCATGATCGGCCTGTTTGCGGCATCCGAAGCCTTCAAGTCGCTATCCGAAACCGAGGTCGCTCGGTCCGGCGCCAGCGCCATCGGCCGTATCATTCCGTCCTGGAGCACCATCAAGGGCCTGATTCCAACGATACTGCGCTCGGCTGGCCTGGGCAGCTTTATTGGCTCCATCCCCGGCGCCGGAGCGGATATAGCGTCTTTCGTGGCCTATAACGAGGCCAAACGCTTCAGCAAGAACAAGGACAACTTCGGCAAAGGCGAGTTGCAGGGTGTAGCCGCCGCAGAGTCCGCGTCCAATGGCTGTACGGGCGGGGCCCTGCTACCCATGCTGACGCTTGGCATTCCAGGCGATGCAGTCACCGCTGTGATGCTCGGTGCCCTGGTACTGCAGGGGCTGCAACCCGGTCCCATGCTCTTCGCCGAACATGGTGAGCTGGTATTTACGGTGTTCGCCGGCATGCTGTTTTGCTACCTGGTCCTGCTGGCCGTCGGGCTTGCATCGCTGCGACTGGTGGTAAAAATCATCCGCATCCCCAAGGCGATACTGACACCCACCATCCTCTCGCTCTGCGTGGTAGGCACCTACGCCATCAATAACAGCGTATTTGATATAGGCATCATGCTGACAGCCGGCGTCGCCGGTTACATCATGCAAAAGCGTGATTTCCCGCCCTCGCCGATCGTGCTGGCGCTAATCATGGGCCCCATGGCGGAAAGCAACTTCCGACGGGCACTGTCACTGCAGGGCGGTAGCTATGACTTCCTCTATACCCGCCCGATCACGGTCGTGTTGCTGACCATCGCCCTGCTCACCCTGAGCTACCCGATTTACCGCAAGCTGCGCAGCAAGCCCAAGACAAAGGCATCGGCGGATACGGTTTCAGGTCACTAACGCAATGACATGGCGGTAGCTGACCGGACCAATACCAGGGAATAGCAACGCTTTCAGGCAACCAGCGTTGCTATGTCATACAAACGCACTCACCGCTGCCAGGCCCCGCAAGCGCCTGATGAACGTCAACCCGCTGGAATGGTGACGCCCCGGATCACCCAGAGTGTCAGCAGCATGACCGCAAGGCTGTAGAGCCCGTTCCAGGCGAAACCCACCTGAGCGGGCCCTCGCATGATATTGCGCGATACGATCAACACGGGCTGAGCAAAAGGCGACAGTCCCGCGGTCACGCACCAGGCACCAAGAACCGCCACGGCAAACGCAATAACGGGGAAATGTGCCTCGACAACGTAGGTCCAAAGACTGGCGACGATGGTGACC
>JBFGZM010000198.1:0-6984 GCA_041586815.1 Marinobacterium sp.
GCGGTCGGTCACTTCGTCAGAGATGATCTTGACGAAACCGTCGGTATCGTTGGAGGCCATGGCACGGCCGGATGCCGCGAACGGGAACTTGCCGGTCTTGTACTTGACGCCGGCGGCTTTCAGTTCCTGCTCGGTCTTGCCGACCCAGGCGAGTTCCGGATGGGTGTAGATGATGTTGGGAACCACATCGTAGTTAACCTGCGCCTTGTGGCCGGCAACGATGTCGGCAACCATGATGCCTTCTTCAGACGCCTTGTGCGCCAGCATCGGGCCGCGTACCGAGTCACCGATGGCGAAAACGCCCGGCATGTCGGTACGGCACTGTTCGTCAACCTTGATGAAACCGCGCTCGTCCAGCTCGACACCGCTGTCACCTGCCAGCAGGTTCTGAGTCAGCGGGCGACGGCCAACGGCCACGATCAGCTTGTCGACGATCATTTCCTTGTCGCCTTCAGCGTCGGTGAATTTCACCTTCACTTCCTTGCCATCCAGAATCTCGGTACCGGTGACGCGGGCGCCCAGGCGGATGTCCAGCTTCTGCTTCTTGAGCAGCTTGGCGGCTTCCTTGGCAACGTCCTGGTCGGCCAGGGCCAGGAAACTGTCCATGGCTTCCAGCACGGTGACTTCCGAGCCCAGACGCGCCCAGACAGAGCCCATTTCCAGGCCGATAACACCGGCGCCGATAACGCCGAGGCGTTTCGGAGTTTCGTCGATGTTCAGCGCGCCTTCGTTGTCCAGAATCAGACCGTCGGTCAGGGGGGCAGGCGGAATGTTCACCGGCACGGAGCCGGACGCCAGAATCACGTTTTCAGCCGCGTGAACGCTGACGGTGCCATCGTTGGCTGTCACTTCAACCTGCTTGCCGGCCAGCAGTTTGCCGGCGCCGGCCAGCAGTGTCACGCCATTGGCCTTGAACAGGCCGGCAATGCCGCCGGTCAGATTCTTGACGATGGTGTTCTTGCGGGCAACCATCTGCTTGACGTCCATCTGCACGTCATTGACGTTGATACCGTGAACAGACGCATTGTCTTTCACTTCATGGTACTTGTGCGTCGATTCCAACAGCGCCTTGGAGGGGATGCAACCCACGTTCAGGCAGGTGCCACCCAGAACCGGTGCACCCTTGCCATCTATCCACTTCTCGACACAGGCGGTTTTAAGGCCCAGCTGCGCTGCACGAATGGCCGCCACATAACCGCCAGGACCCGCACCTATCACAATAACGTCAAATTTATCAGACATATCTTCCTATCCTTAAAATGCTCTCGAAGTACTGTGGGTTGCCTTAAACGTCCAGCAGCATGCGAGCCGGGTCTTCCAGCAGATCCTTAAGCGTGACCAGGAACTGGACCGCTTCCTTACCGTCGATCATACGGTGATCGTATGACAGCGCGAGATACATCATTGGCAGGATCACAACCTGACCATTAACAGCCATCGGCCGCTCCTGGATCTTGTGCATGCCAAGAATCGCGGTCTGCGGCGGGTTCAGGATCGGAGTGGACATCAGGGAGCCGAACACACCACCGTTGGTGATGGTGAAGGTGCCGCCCTGCATGTCGTTCAGACCCAGCTTGCCATCGCGACCACGCTTGCCGAAATCAGCAATGGTGGACTCGACATCGGCCAGGCTCATGCTGTCAGTGTCACGCAGCACCGGCACCATCAGGCCACGATCCGTGGATACGGCCACGCCGATATCCTGGTAGCCGTGATAAACCATGTCGTTGCCATCGATGGAGGCGTTGACGGCCGGGAAGCGTTTCAGCGCCTCGGTAGCAGCCTTGACGAAGAAGGACATGAAGCCCAGGCGGGTGCCACCGTGTACTTTTTCAAACAGGTCCTTGTACTGCTTGCGCAGTTCCATCACCGGCTTCATGTTGACTTCGTTGTAGGTCGTCAGCATGGCGGCGTTCTGCTGCGCGTCCACCAGGCGCTTGGCGATGGTGGCACGCAGACGGGTCATCGGCACACGCTTTTCAACGCGCTCACCGGCAGCAACGCTAACCGTCGCCGCAGGTGCGGCCTTGGCAGCAGCCGGTGCAGCAGCAGGTGCCGGTGCCGGTGCCTGGGCGCCGGACTTGATGAAGTTCTGTACATCTTCCTTGGTGATGCCGCCGCCCTTGCCGGTGCCGGCAATCTGGCTGGCATCCAGCTTGTGCTCATCAATCAGCTTGCGTGCGGCCGGGCCCACCTTGTCGGCATCGCCAGCGGCTGCAGCTTCAGCGGCCGGTGCAGCATCGGCGCTGGTACCGGCAGCGCCGGCTTCGAACTGCGCAATCACTTCATCGCTAAGGACGGTGTCGCCCTCACCCTTGAGGATCGCCGTGATCACGCCGTCAGCCGGTGCAACCACTTCCAGTACAACCTTGTCGGTTTCGATATCGACAATCAGCTCATCAGCGGCACAGGCTTCGCCCGGCTGCTTGTGCCAGGTAGTGACTGTGCCGTCTGCAACGGATTCCGGAAAAGTCGGGGCTTTGATTTCGATGGACATGTTGTTTCCTTTTGTGCTCCGCAAGGTCGTATCCCGCGATACGACCTGTCATTAACCGTTGAGTGCTTCGTTGACCAGCGCGTCTTGCTGCTCGATATGCACCGAAATATGGCCCACCGCAGGTGCTGCCGCATGCGGACGTCCAACACCATGCAGGTGCAGCGCCGGATTGTGACGCTGCAACACGTTGCGCATGTGGTGCTGGCTGCAGTACCAGGCACCCTGGTTCATTGGCTCTTCCTGACACCAGACGACGGATTCCAGGTTGCTGTAACCGGCAATGGCTTCGGCCAGTGCTGCTTCCGGGAAGGGGTACAGCTGTTCGATGCGCACGATGGCAACATCGGTCAGTCCCTGTTCGGCGCGGCGGTTGTACAGGTCGTAGTAGACCTTGCCACCGCAGAGCACCAGACGCTTCACCTTGGCGGCATCCTGCTGATCCACTTCGCCGATCACCGGCATGAAGGTGCCTTCGGCCAGATCTTCCAGAGACGACACCGCCTGCTTGTGACGCAACAGACTCTTGGGTGACATGACCACTAGCGGCTTGCGCAGCGGGCGTGCCACCTGGCGACGCAGCAGATGGAAAATCTGTGCCGGAGTGGTCGGGGTGCAGACCTGAATGTTGTGCTCGGCGCACAGCTGCAGGAAGCGCTCCAGACGCGCAGAGGAATGCTCCGGACCCTGGCCTTCGAAGCCGTGGGGCAGCAGCATGGTCAGACCGCAGAGACGGCCCCACTTCTGCTCGCCACTGGTGATGAACTGATCGATCACCACCTGGGCACCGTTGGCAAAGTCACCAAACTGGGCTTCCCAGATCACCAGGGCGTTGGGAATCGTCGTCGCATAACCGTATTCGAACGCCAGTACTGCCTCTTCCGACAGGTAGGAATCCAGGATGGTCATGTCCGGCTGATCCGCCGCAAGGTTTTTCAGCGGCACGTAGCAGCTGGCATCTTTCTGGTTATGCAGCACCGCATGACGGTGTGAGAAGGTACCGCGGCCCACGTCCTGACCGGTCAGGCGAATGGGGTAACCTTCGGCCAGCAGGGTGGCGTATGCCATGGTTTCGGCAAAGCCCCAGTTCAGCGCCATTGCGCCGGCAGCCATGCGCTTGCGGTCTTCGTAGATCTTCTGCACCTGGCGCTGCACAGCGAAGCCTTCCGGCGTTTCACAGACCTTGTTGGCCAGTTCCTGCAGCAGCTTCATGTCGACGCTGGTATCGCACTCGAAAGACCACTCATGGCCCAGGTATGGACGCCAGTCAACGAACAGCTCAGTGTTGGGCTCCAGTACCAGCGCCTTGGCAACATGGTCGCCATTTTCCAGCGCACGACGGTATTCCTGCTCCATGGTCTTGCTTTCGTCGGCGTCGATGACACCGGCCTCAAGCAGACGCTGGGCATAAAGTTCACGGGTGGTTTTCTGGGCCTTGATCTTGGCGTACATCAGCGGCTGGGTACCGGACGGCTCGTCGGCTTCGTTGTGACCACGGCGGCGGTAGCACACCAGGTCGATAACAACGTCCTTCTTGAACTCGTTGCGGTAGTCCAGGGCAACCTGGGTCACAAAGCTGACCGCTTCGGGATCGTCGCCATTGACGTGGAGAATCGGTGCCTGGACCATTTTCGCCACATCGGTGCAGTATTCGGTCGAACGCGCGTCTTCCTTGCGGGACGTGGTAAAACCGACCTGGTTGTTGATGACGATGTGAATGGTGCCACCGGTCTTGTAGGCGCGGGTCTGAGACATCTGGAATGTCTCCATGACCACACCCTGGCCCGCGAAGGCCGCATCACCGTGGATTGACACCGGCACGACCGTGCTGCCGATCGGATCCTGACGGCGATCCTGACGTGCACGCACCGACCCCTCAACCACCGGAGACACGATCTCCAGGTGTGACGGGTTAAAGGCCATGGCCAGATGCACTTCACCGCCCTGCGTCATGACATTGGACGAGAAACCCTGGTGGTATTTGACGTCACCGGAGGTGCTGATCATTTTCTTGCCTTCGAACTCGCCGAACAGCTCGGCCGGGTTCTTGCCAAAAATGTTCACCAGCACGTTCAGACGACCGCGGTGGGCCATGCCGATCACGACTTCCCTGGCGCCATCCCGACCGGCGCGCTGCACCAGCTCGTCCATCAGCGGAATCAGCGACTCGCCACCTTCCACGCCAAAGCGCTTGGCGCCGGCATAACGGGCACCCAGATACTTTTCCAGACCCTCGGCCGCTGTCAGGCGCTCGAGTATGTGCTTGCGCTCTTCAGGCTCCAGCGTCGGATGACAGCGCACCGGCTCAAGGCGCTGCTGCAGCCAGCGTTTTTCCTGGGTATCAACGATGTGCATGTACTCGGCACCGACCGTGGTGCAGTACGTGCGTTTCAAATCCTCGACAATCTGCTTCAGGGGCGCTTCTTCGGTGCCGAAGAAGAGCGAACCCAGCTGAAACACGGTGTCGTAGTCCGCTTCGCTCAGTTCGTGAAAACGCAGGTCCAGATCGGGCACCGGCTCACGCTTGTGCAGATCCAGCGGATCAATATCCGCGGCCTGATGTCCACGTACCCGGTAAGCATTGATCATGCGCAGGACACGGACCTGCTTCTTTTCATGCTCAGACGAGACGCTGCTGACTTCAACCGGACGGGACAGTCCCTGGTTCTTGGAGAGGTAGAGGAAGTGTTCACGGATCGGAGAGTGAGGCACATCCTGAGAAATGTGCTCGCCGACCCTGGGTAGCCGGTCAAACTCTTCGCGCCATTCGTGGGGAACGGCGTTTGGATCCATAAGGTAGGTTTCGTAAAGTTGTTCGACGTATGAAAGGTTGCCACCGTAAAGGTGGGCGTTCTTCCATAACAGCTCCATTACGCCATCTTGCATTCTTTGATCACCCTGGCTCAAGGAGTACACCAGCACGAAAGGTTGCACCATTTCCTTTCGTAACATCCGCTGAATGCCACCTTTTTGTTACCGTTTTGTGTCGCCTCACGCCTATCGAAATAGCGCATAAACGCGGGGCAGTATTGTACGCCTTTTGTAACAGGCTTTACACATCAAAGCCGCGCGGCATTCGACAAAAAAACTTAATCAACCGATGCATATTTCTATGCAACCCGGCACTGACGCTTTTCCGATCGCCTGAAGCCGCGACCACCGGCCACTTTCGCTCAGCCAAAAAAAAGCGGCACCACCAGTGCCGCTTGTTTTCATCGGATCAGGTCGCCTGTTGCAGCAGCATGTTCCGGATCTTGCCGATTGCCTTGGTGG
Organism: Marinobacterium sp.; assembly: GCA_041586815.1. Classification (GTDB taxonomy): domain Bacteria; phylum Pseudomonadota; class Gammaproteobacteria; order Pseudomonadales; family Balneatricaceae; genus Marinobacterium_A. The sequence goes on from JBFGZM010000198.1 coordinate 5,768, forward strand.
GGTTGAGCCCCTTGGGACAAACGCTGACACAGTTCATGATGCCGTGGCAGCGGAAAACACTGAACGGATCATCAAGCTCCGCCAGACGCTCCCGGGTTGCCGTATCCCGGCTATCCGCCAGGAAGCGGTAAGCCTGCAGCAGACCGGAAGGTCCGACAAACTTGTCCGGATTCCACCAGAATGACGGACAGGCAGTGGAGCAGCATGCACAGAGAATGCACTCGTACAGACCATCCAGCTCGGCTCGCTCTTCCGGTGACTGCAGACGCTCGATTGCCGGCGCCGGCGTATCGTTGATCAGGAACGGCTTGATCTTTTCGTACTGCTTGTAGAACTGCCCCATGTCGACCACCAGGTCACGAATGACAGGAAGGCCAGGCAGCGGACGCAGCACCAGCTTGTCCTTGTCGACCACTGCGGACAGCGGCGTAATGCAGGCCAGGCCGTTCTTGCCGTTCATGTTCATGCCATCGGAGCCGCACACACCTTCACGGCAGGAGCGACGGTAGGCCATGGACGGATCCTTGTCCTTCAGAAGCTGAAGCAGGTCCAGCACCATGATGTCCTTGCCACCGGGGATATCGATATGGATATCCTGCATGTAAGGCGCATCGTCGGTCTCAGGATTGTAGCGATATACACTTACCAGCATCGTAACAGCCCCTTAGTAAGTTCTGATTTTCGGCGGAAAGGCATCCACGGTCTTGGGCGCAAAGTTCACCGCACGCTTGGTGATGCGCTTGTCTCCCGGATGGAACAGGGAGTGACACAGCCAGTTCTCGTCGTCACGTTCAGTAAAGTCGTTACGTGCATGCGCACCGCGGGATTCCTTGCGGACCTCGGCAGCAATCGCAGTCGCTTCAGCCACTTCCATCAGGTTCTCAAGCTCCAGAGCTTCGATACGCGCGGTATTGAAGGCTCCCGACTTGTCTTCCAGATTCAGATTGGCAACACGTTCGCGCAGACCCTTGAGCAGCTCAAGACCCTTCTGCATGCTTTCGCCATCGCGGAACACACCGAAGTACAGCTGCATGGTGCTCTGCAGGTCCTTGCGAACCTCGGCCACACTTTCGCCTCCGGTGCTGTTATTGAGGCGGTTCAGACGCGCCATGGCCGCTTCGATATCGGCATCGGTTGCATCCAGGCACTCATAACCTTCCTGCAGCTGTTTCTCGATCTGGATACCGGCCGCACGACCGAAGACCACCAGATCCAGC
>JBFGZM010000199.1:0-6984 GCA_041586815.1 Marinobacterium sp.
ATCAGGGGGCGAGGTGCAGAGCGCGTTTTTAAATTGCATGCGCAGCACAGTGACAGCGAGGGTGCTGCCACTGAAGCTGATATAGCGGAAGAAAGCTGGGTGTATGGCGTGCAATCAGCGGGCGCGGTAGACGATGCGACCCTTGCTCAGGTCGTAAGGCGTCAGCTCTACTTTGACTTTGTCGCCAGTCAGGATGCGGATGTAGTTTTTGCGCATCTTGCCGGAAATGTGTGCTGTTACAACGTGACCGTTCTCGAGCTCTACGCGAAACATGGTGTTCGGCAGCGTATCGATAACGGTGCCTTCCATTTCAATGCTATCTTCTTTGGCCATTCAGTACCTACCTTGTTAAAGCTGTTGCTAACCCAGTCTTCTGCGCTGATTTAAGATGAATAATACCAGCGCTTCTCAGTGAAGCGCAGTATTCTGCCTTAAAAGCGGTGTTATATCAAAGAGATTCGAGCACTGAAGTTATCAGCGCAATGCGCTCCAGTGGCCGTCGATCAGTAATTGCAGAGGTCGGTAGCCGATCTTGTAGTTCATTTTCTGGCACTGCTTCACCCAGTAGCCCAGATAAAGGTAGGGCAGGCCCAGCTGGCGGGACTGTTCTATCTGGGTAAGGATGCAATAGGTGCCAAGACTTCTCTTTGGCAGAGCGGGTTCGTAGAAGGTATAGATTGCCGAAAGCCCCTGGGTTAGCTGGTCCGTCACAGCGACAGCCAATAGCTGGTCATTCAGGCGTACTTCGAAGAAAAAGCTGCTGTCGTGACCCTCCACCAGAAAGGCTCGGAACTGTTCAGCGGACGGGGGGTGCATGTCGCCATCCGCATGGCGGGAATTGATATAGCGCGCATAAAGGGCGTAATGCTCATCGGTCATGACGGGCATAACCCGCTGGCACGACAGGTCCTGATTGCGATTCAGAACGCGCTTCTGGCTTTTTCCGGGGCGATAGCTGTCTACCGGTATGCGTACCGAAACGCAGGCCTGGCAGCCTTCGCAGTTGGGGCGATAGATATGCTTGCCGCTGCGGCGAAACCCCAGCTCTGACAGCTGGCTGTACGCGTCCGTGCTGATAATGGCCTGTGGGTCCACAAAGAGGGTGCGGGCCATGCGGCCGGGGATGTAACTGCACTCGTGTTCGGGTGTGGAGTAAAAGTGCAGCTGTCGCAGGGTAGTCACGGGGCTTTGACCTCAAAATGCACTGGCGTCGATATCGAATTTCCAGGTTGTTTTGCAGGGTGTGTCGACATTTCGATTCAATTCCTGAAGAAAGGTTTCCCGTGCAATCTCTTCAGCCCCCAAAGTGACGAGATGCGGATTGTGAACCTGGCAGTCGATTAAAGGATAGCCCCAGTTTCCGAGTTGTTCGACCAGCCAGGCGAAGGCGATTTTGGATGCATCCGTACGGCGGCTGAACATGGATTCGCCAAAGAACATGCGCCCTGCAGCGATGCCGTAGAGCCCGCCCGCCAGTTCGCCATCCTGCCAAACCTCTACGGAGTGTGCCTGTCCGGTGTGATGCAGTCGCGTATAGGCTGCATGCATCTCGCGGCTAATCCAGGTGCCGCTGCTGCCAGCGCGCGGTGCGGCGCAGCCATCCATCACCCTGCTGAAGGCCTGGTTGAAGGTGACTTGATAGTCGTCACGTTTCAGGCGCTTGCGCAGGCTGCGGGAGATATGCAGTCGGTCAGTGTAGATGACACAACGTGGGTCCGGACTCCACCACAGAATGGGCTCGCCGGGGTTGTACCAGGGAAAGATACCGCTGCGGTAGGCGCTGAGCAATCGTTCGGGGCTCAGGTCGCCGCCGGCTGCAAGCAGTCCATTGGGGTCGCTGAGGGCCTGTGAAACCGGAGGGAACTGGTGGGATGTGCGAGACAGCCAGGAAATCATCGAGGTTTCCCTCAAGTATGAGGCGGCGGGCAGGCCGAAGGGCCTGCCCGAGTCGTGCGAGGGGGGCTTATTTTTCCAGGTCGTCGAGGAAGCGCTCGGCATCCAGGGCTGCCATGCAGCCAAACCCCGCGGATGTGACAGCCTGGCGGTAGACGTGATCGCTAACGTCACCCGCGGCAAACACGCCCGGGACGCTGGTGGCAGTGGCGTTGCCTTCAAGACCTGAGCGGATTTTCAGGTAGCCATCGTGCATATCCAGCTGGCCTTCGAAGATATCCGTATTGGGCTTGTGGCCGATGGCAACAAAGACGCCGGCCAGTTCCAGGTCCTGAGTACTGTCGTCTTCGGTACTGCGGATGCGCATGCCGGTGACACCCGTGTCATCGCCCAGGACTTCATCCAGGGTGTGGTTCCAGATGATCTTGATGTTGCCGTTCTTGGCGCGCTCGAACAGTTTGTCCTGCAGGATTTTCTCGGACCGAAGGCTGTCGCGGCGGTGAACCAGGGTGACTTCGGCGGCGATGTTGGACAGGTACAGTGCTTCTTCAACGGCCGTGTTGCCACCGCCGATAACGGCTACTTTCTGGCCGCGGTAAAAAAAGCCGTCGCAGGTGGCGCAGGCGGAAACGCCCTTGCCCATGAAGGCTTCTTCCGATGGCAGGCCCAGATACTGGGCCGATGCGCCGGTGGCGATGATCAGAGCGTCACAGGTGTAAACGCCCATGTCGCCCTTGAGGCGAAAGGGGCGGCTGTGCAGGTCGGTTTCATTGATGTGATCGAACAGAATTTCGGTATTGAAGCGCTCTGCGTGTGCCTGCATGCGCTGCATCAGTTCAGGGCCCTGCACGCCTTCGGCATCGCCAGGCCAGTTGTCCACATCCGTGGTGGTCGTCAGCTGTCCGCCGGCCTGCATGCCGGTAATGATGACCGGGTTAAGGTTTGCCCGGGCGGCATACACGGCGGCTGTGTAGCCGGCGGGGCCGGAACCAAGAATAATAAGACGGTGGTGTTTGACTTCGCTCATGTTCAATCCGTGTCGATGTTTAAGTAACTTTGCCGGGCGCTCAGGACGCCGGGTTTCTGTCGGTTCTGATCAGGTGTCGGCGCTCATGCAGTCATTGCGGGTGCAGAGGAGGGCGGTCAGCGTGTCAGTCGCAGGCCGGTATTTACCGGGCAGACTCCTAAGGTGTGGGCGGCGAAGGCGCAATTCAATCCCGGAGCAGGCACGCTGTTGTCTGGTGGCGGGCAAGCCAGGATTGCGGGCGTTCGTTCAGCCGGCTGTCAGAATTGCCCTGTATAGTTTGTGCAAAGGGGTCAATGCCCTGCGATCTGCATCTGTTATCCAGAATCGCTAACCGCCAGTGCCGCATCGCGGGTAACTATCGCTTATTCATGTCTTTGCATCAATAGCGAGTCAACCCAAACCGCCAATTGTGGTATGTTGTTGGCCTGAAAAATCGGGCTAGATTAAGGGCTTGTTGTTTGAGTGAACAGAATTTGAAAGCACCTCTGTCGTTTGCGGAACTGCTGGTACGTATTGCCAAGGAATCAGCGCTGATGTTGGTGCTGGGTGTCTGCCTTTATCTGCTCATAGCGGTGCTGGGGTATGACAGTCGGGATCCGGGATGGTCGCACCTGGGTTACCAGCCCGAAGTCAGAAACCTTGCCGGCGCGGCCGGCGCCTGGATTGCCGACTGGCTGTTTTCGTTCGTGGGTATTGGTGCCTGGCTGGTACCTGTATTGCTGGCATACCCGTCTTTGCGGTTTCTTATGCGCCGCAGGATCACGCTGCTCGATGGCATACCGTACCTTATACTGCGTGCCACAGGCGCTCTGGTGTTCATTGCCGGGCTCTGTGCACTGGCGTCACTGCACCTTTCCAACAGCCTGTTTGAATATCCCTTTACCTCCGGTGGGCTTATTGGTCAGGCGCTGTCTGACTGGATCGTGTCCTGGTTCAGTGTGCTGGGCGGGTCTGTTGTGCTCTGGACGCTGATGCTGGTAGGACTGACCTGCTATGCCGAGATCTCGGTCGGTCAGGCCCTGGAGTGGGTCGGCGGTGGCCTTCTGGCGACAGTGGCTCGGTTGCGGGGCATTGCATTGCCTGTGCGCCGCACGGCCCGGGCCCCGGGCGCGGAGGTTCCCAAGGCCCCCCCCTGGGACAAGGAATACAGCAGCAGTGTTTCCAGTGCGCGTGTTCGCACGGCGTCACCGCCCACAACAGCGGTGATCGATGAAGCACAGGCGCCGCTGTTCTTGACGCCCGAACGTGCCGATGAGGGTGTGTTGCAGTCCGCCGAGGTGCGGGCGGCCCGGGAAGCCGCGGCGCGTGTTGAGCCGAGCTTCTCGTTCCCCCGGCAAGATGCTGCGGCGGATGACACAGTTGAAAGCGCGGCACCGGGCAAGGGCGCGGATGACGATCAATTACAAGGCGGCGATGTGCCCTTTGCTGCAGCATCGCAGGCACCCGGGCCTGTTGGTGTCTCGCAGGTACTGGATAACGCTGCAGGCCGCCTGGCCCCTCTGGCAGGGGGCACGGGCCCCGTTACGGACGAGGCGGTTCGCAAGGGGGTGCGTATCGTTCCCCTGGCAGAAGCGCACAAGCCGATGCAGGACAGCGATCTTGGGCTTGACCACGAACTTGCCCCCAGTGGTGTGCGCACGGTGCGTCAGCAGGTGCCATCGCTGGACCTGCTGGACCCGCCGGAGCTGCATCAGGAGCAGGGTTATACGGACGACCAGCTGGAAATGATGTCGCGCCTGCTGGAAGACAAGCTGAAGGATTTCGGCGTGGTCGCCGAGGTGGTGGAGGTGAACCCGGGCCCGGTCATTACGCGTTTCGAACTGCAGCCTGCCCCTGGCGTCAAGGCCAGCAAGATTACCAACCTGGCGAAGGATCTGGCCCGCTCCATGGCTGTTCTCAGTGTGCGCGTGGTTGAGGTGATCCCCGGCAAGTCGGTGGTGGGTATCGAGATTCCCAATGAGTCCCGCCAGATGGTGCGTTTGAGCGAAGTGCTCAACTCCAAGCCCTACCGGGAGGCCTCGTCCAAGCTGACCCTGGGGCTGGGCAACGATATTGCCGGTAACCCGGTAGTGGTGAATCTGGCCAAGATGCCTCACTTGCTGGTGGCCGGTACCACGGGATCGGGCAAGTCGGTTGGGGTGAATGCGATGTTGCTCAGTCTGCTGTTCAAGGCCACGCCCGATGAAGTGCGCCTGATGATGGTGGACCCGAAAATGCTGGAGCTTTCGATCTATGAGGGCATTCCGCACCTGCTGACACCGGTCATTACCGACATGAAAGAGGCCGCCGGTGGTTTGCGCTGGTGTGTGGCCGAAATGGAACGGCGTTACAAGCTGATGGCCAAGATGGGGGTGCGCAACCTTGCCGGCTTTAATGAGAAACTGCTGAAAGCCCGGGAGCAGGGGCAGGCGATCAAGGATCCGTTGTGGAACCCGGAACTGGAAGGACTGCCGTTCGATACCCCGGCGCCGGCGCTCGAAACCCTGCCGTACATCGTGGTCGTGATCGACGAGTTTGCCGACATGATGATGATCGTCGGCAAGAAGGTGGAAGAGCTGATTGCCCGAATTGCCCAGAAGGCACGTGCCGCGGGCATACATCTTATCCTGGCCACTCAGCGCCCCTCGGTGGATGTGATTACGGGTTTGATCAAGGCCAACGTCCCGACGCGCATTGCCTTTCAGGTATCGTCCAAGATCGATTCACGCACCATCCTGGACCAGTCGGGTGCTGAAAACCTGCTGGGCAATGGCGACATGCTTTACCTGCCGGCCGGTATCAGTGTGCCCAATCGTGTACACGGAGCCTTCGTCAGTGATGATGAGGTGCACCGCATCGTGGAGGCCTGGAAGCTCTATGGCGCGCCTGAGTACATCGATGACATTCTGTCTGACCCGTCTGAAGGCGGCGCGCCCTCGGCGGGCCTGTTCGATGACGAGCAGGATGCCCTGTACGACGAGGCGGTGGCCTTTGTGCTGGAAAGCCGCAAGGCATCGATTTCCAGTGTGCAGCGCAAGTTGAAAATTGGCTACAACCGTGCCGCCCGCATGATTGAAACCATGGAAGCTGCCGGGGTTGTCACGCCGGCAGGCAGTAACGGTCAGCGCGAAGTGCTCGCGCCACCGCCACCGAGAGATTAATTATGAAACAGTTAGTTGCTGTTGGTTTTGCAGGTCTTTTGTCGCTTTTCTCGGCACCGCTGTGGGCGCTGGAGGCCGACGCACGGCTGCAGCAGATGCTGCAGGGGTACGAGACCTTCAGTTCGGAGTTCGAACAGTTCTCCGTGTCCGACAATGGTCAGCGTACCGAAGCCACCAACGGTACCCTGCAGCTGCAAAAGCCCAACCTGTTCCGCTGGACCAGCGAAGAGCCCTTTCCCCAGGTCATCGTCAATGACGGCACTTACCTGTGGATCTACGACCCTGATTTGATGCAGGTCACGCGCAAACCCTTTGATGCCAACGGCAACAGCGCGCCGGCGTTGATCCTGAACGGCCAGATAGATCGCCTGGGGGAGGATTTCAGTATCAATCTGGTGCATGAATCCGGCAGTGAAGCGCTGTTCGAGCTGCTGCCGCGGGACGAACAAAGTACCTTTACCCGTATACGGCTGCTATTTGTGGAAGAGCAGATTGGTCAGCTGATGCTGGAAGATTCCCTCGGTCAGCGCACCACCATTGCGTTTCATAACCAGCAGCAAAACCCGATACTAGGCAGTGACCTGTTCAGTTTCGAGGTGCCGCCAGGTGCGGACCTGATCGTCGATCCAGGTGCCTGATGGACGATCTGTTTGCCGATAACACACCGGGTTACGAGCCCCTTGCTGCCCGCATTCGCCCCCGCAATCTGGATGAATACGCCGGCCAGCAGCACCTGCTGGCGCCTGGCAAGCCCCTGCGCCTGGCGCTCGAGCAGGGTGTTGTCCACTCGATGATTTTCTGGGGCCCGCCGGGTGTCGGTAAAACCACCCTTGCGCGGCTGATGGCTCGGCAGATCGATGCCCATTTTATTACCCTGTCGGCGGTGCTGTCGGGGGTCAAGGATATTCGTGCCGCGATAGACGA
>JBFGZM010000200.1:0-6952 GCA_041586815.1 Marinobacterium sp.
GCTCGGTCGCAGCAACTGGTTGTTCGCAGGTTCACTGCGCAGCGGCCAGCGCGCCGCTGCGGTCATGAGCCTGATCCAGTCCGGGCATGAACCCTATGCGTATCTGAAAGGTGTGTTGGTTCGGTTGCCGACTCAAAAGGCGAGTGCCATCGGGGAGTTGCTGCCGCATAACTGGAAAGCGCCGACTGACAAGGTGTGATCGCCGTGCGCTTACCTCACAAGCTGGCAGGAAGCTGTTTCTGGCTGAGCAGCAGTGTGAGTACGAGGGTGGGTTGTTGTACCGCAGAATCAAACACAGGAGAGTTGTGACGGGAGCTGATTCGGTTGCTGCAGGGGCCCAGAAGGCCTCGGTGTAGTAACGAAAGATTGCTCAGGGGCGATCAACTGTTTCTGTCGCACATAAAAAAACGCCCCCGAACCATCCTTGGCTCGAGGGTGTAAAAGTGAGGTGCTCTTGGCATCCTTGCCGAGCTGATTGCTTCCCTGCAATCATCAGGTCCGTCTGAATCCTCATGCAGCTAGTATGGACTTTTATCGGGAAAGCTCTATAGGAAAAAGTCCTAAAGTGCATATGGAAGTGGCTAGTAGCTATTTCAAGGCTCTATTTATCGGGGCTGCATTGAAGTTGCTGCCGCTGGTTGTTCCACGCATAAATGGCTGTGGGCAGGAGAATCCAGCTTTAACTGTCTGTGAATACACTGTGAGTAAAATGGTTGTGGATAAGGTGAAGTCGTGCTTAATGCAGGCCCATTGCTACATGGGAGCAATTGCTGACCAGATTTATAGACCCTTTTCAGTTCGGGGTCTGTAGAGCTTTTAAGGATACTTCTCTTCAGGTTATCAACAGCTTTGTGCAGGTTTTTTGTGTGTAGTTATGTAGTGGTCTTTACTCTGTTTTATCCACAAGGGCTTACTCACACCTAAGGGTTTTGCTCTGCTGCTCCATGCATGGTGTATTGAGTTTTCAGGTCTCAGGGCTGTGCCGTTATCGGCCGGCTGAAAACTCAGTGCTCTCCCTGATGGTTTGCGCCAGGCGCAGGGTTGCTTCATTGGTGCGCTCGGCAACGAACAGGGTAGTGTCTGTTTTGGGCAGGGGGGGCAGCCCTGTTTCAATGATGAGCATATCGGGCTCCACAGTCGTGCGGGGTACAACACCGATGCCGATACCTGCCCGCACAGCGGCCAGTATGCCGGCACGGCTCTGGCTGGTGAAGGCAATGCGATAGGCAATATCCGTTTGTTGCAAGGCGAAGCTGGCGGAGTCTCTGTGAAAGCAGCCTTCAACGAAAACAGCGAGTGGCAGGGGGGCGCGTTCGTGAACATTGTGCAGCGGGGAGCGGATCCAGACGAGTTCATCCGGGGCCAGCCGCTGGCCACCCTCGGACTGCGCCGGCATTTCCACCAGAGCTATGTCCAGCTTGCCTTCGTTCAGCAGCGATACCAGGTGCCAGGGCCGGTGATCACAGGTGACCTCCAGTTGCGCTTCGGGGTACGAGAGTACAAAGGCTTCCAGAATGGGAGTCAGGGTGCGCGTTGCGTACTGATCGTGAGTGCCCAGGCGCACTTTGCCGTCGATATCGACATTTTGGAATGTGCCCAGAATGCGGTCGTGCAAATTCAGCAACTGGTGCGCATGGCCAAGTAGCTGCTCGCCCGCCGGTGTTAGCCGCACACCGTACTGCCCGCGTACCAGCAATTCGGTGCTGACCAGGGCCTCAAGCCGGCTCAGCTGCATGCTGATTGTGGAGGGCGCGCGGTGCAACTGGCTGGCGGCGGAGGTCAGGTTTAGTGTCTGCGCGGTGATGGCGAAGGTACGCAGAAGGCCTATGGGTAGTTCGGGCATTTTCAGTTATCAATATTGTTGAACACAGGTGTCAATATTTGTCGATTTACTGAACAAAGGCAAGGATCTAAGGTGTCGGCTATTCAGATTGGTCTTTACCGGGCCCCCAGGGCTGCGAGGGAATTTAAAGCATGCGCATGGCAGCGATATTTGGCTTGAATCAGGTTGTGAGCCACGGATTTGGGGTATTTCTGTTTGCTGCTCTCCTGCCGCTAATGCGGGAGTCGATCAATATATCCAACTGGCAGTTGGCCAGCATTGGTGCGTTGACACAGTTGTCCTACCTTGCGGGCGCGTTGCTGCTGGGGTTGATTGGGCATCGAGTGGGTACGGTTCGCCTGGCGCTGACAACGACAACGGTGACTACGGGGCTGCTGCTGTTGATGTCGCAGTTGCGTGACCCGCTGCATATCACAATGGCACTGGTGGTGCTGGCGGCTTGTGCCTCGATCAGCTGGGGCACTATCGTGGAAGTGATCAGCCGTTATGCAAGCAAGGATAGCTGTTCAACCACCATGTCCTGTGCCTCCAGCGGCACTGCCTGGGGTTACGGTATCAACGGTTTGCTGATTCTGCTGGTCGTGCCGTTGCTGGGCTGGGAGAGTAGCTGGATTATCGCCGGTAGCGTCGGAGCCCTGGCGCTAATGCTGAGCTGGAACCTGTTCCGCAAGCTTGGGCGCGTCGAGACGGCACTTGGTGTCGCTGCAAATAATGCCGCTGCCCATGCGGAGTCTGATGCGATACCGGCACGCCGGCTGCTGGCGGTTATCATGCGTGAACGCACGGCCTTTTTCGCCTGCCTCATCTGCTTTCTGGTGGGCTTTAGCGCCATGCCGTTCTCCGCCTGGCTGAACCTCTATCTCGATGAGCGCGGCCTTCCTGCAGCGCTGGGCGGCTATACCTGGACCGTAGTTGGGGTTACCGGAATGGTGGCCGGGCTTCTGGTCGGGAAGCTGGCAGATCGCAAAGGACACGGGACCGCGTTTACGGTGATCTTCAGTGGCTTTGCCCTGGGCTTGGTGGCCTTCATGTTCGACCCGGCCCGCTGGGCATTGCTGGCGGGTTTTGGTTACGGGCTGATGTACTTCCCGATGTGGGGGGTCGTTGCCGGTTGGGTCAGCCAGCACTATGGGTCTACTGCAACCATGCAGATCAATGGTGTGTGTATGGTGACCTTCGGCCTGGGCGGAGCGCTTGGCAACCTGTTGGCGGGCTATTTGCGTGAGGTCACCGGTTCGCTCAGCATGGTGTATGACATCCTGACAGTAACCGCTCTGCTGCTGGTTGCGCTTGGGCTTTATATCAACTCATCTGGCAAAAAGCCGACCCCCGGCGTTACGGAACCGCCGCTGGCGGATGCTGCCTGAGCAAATTGCCGGGAGCAATTTGGGATATCGGCGCGCAGCGACGATAACCTGCAGGGCGAGCTACATGGATGTAGCGAGTCATCGAACCCCGGTTCGATGACGCGGGGAGGTCTTTCCGGACACAAAAAAGCCCCACTATTTCTAGCGAGGCTTCCAAGTAAGGTGGTGCCCGGAGGCGGAATCGAACCACCGACACGAGGATTTTCAATCCTCTGCTCTACCGACTGAGCTATCCGGGCACAACGGCGGCCAATTAAACACGCAAGTTGGAAAACTGTCAACGCATAACGTGGATAATAGTTAAAACAGGGGCTTAGCCCTCGATGCCATACGCTTTGCGGTAGTCCAGGATGGCCTGAATCTGTGCTTCCATGCCGCCCTTTTCCTGCAGGTAGGCAATCACATCGTTCAGGGTCACGATGCTGGCGACGGGCATGCCGTAGTCACGTTCCACTTCCTGAATGGCGGAGAGCTCGCCCTGGCCCCGTTCCATGCGGTTCAACGCAATCACCACGCCTGCGGGTGTGGCGCCCGCCTGTTGAATAATCTGCATGACTTCGCGGATTGCGGTGCCGGCGGTGATGACATCGTCGATAATCAGGATGCGGCCTTTCAGCTCTGCGCCCACCAGGCTGCCGCCTTCGCCGTGTGCCTTGGCTTCCTTGCGATTGAATACGTAGGGCACGTCGCGCTGGAAGTCGGTTGCCAGGGAAACGGCAGCGGTGGTGGCCAGCGGGATTCCCTTGTAGGCAGGCCCAAAGAGCACATCAAAGGGGATGCCGGCGTTTTCAATCGCTGCAGCATAATATTTGCCCAGCTTCGCCAGTGCCTCACCGCTGTTGAACAGGCCGGCATTGAAAAAGTAGGGGCTGGTTCGGCCGGATTTGAGGGTGAACTCGCCGAAACGCAATACGCCGCGCTCGATGGCAAACTCGATAAAGGCTCTCTGGTAGTCCTGCATGGGGCTCTCCGCACTGAAAACTGGTCGGCGCCTATGATATCAGCGCCTTTGGCTGTGCTCTATGGCGATTAAGGCCTGCAGAAATTTCAATTTCAGTCGCTACGCTATACAATTCGTACTTTGTTTCAAGACATTCGCTATTTCGCGCGCTTTACAGGATCAAACAGACATGCGTGTCATCACCTTCAATACTCAGGGTATTGAACAGGCTACTGATAGAGGTTTTTTCGATTGGATGGTTCGCCAGGACGCTGATGTAGTGTGCCTGCAAAATCTGCGCGCGAAAGAATACCAGCTCGATGACGAGCGTTATCATCCCAAGGGATACCATGCATTCTTCTTCGACGCGTTCGAAGATGGATACAGCGGCGTCGCCATATACACCCGCGAGCTGCCAAAAGCGATCATGACGGGCCTGGGCTTTGAACTCTGCGACTTCCACGGCCGCTTCATTCAGGCGGATTTCGACAAGGTCAGCGTGGCGTCCATGTCCATTCCGCCCGGCCTCAAAAGCCCGGAAGACCAGGTGCGCAAGGAAGAGTACATGGAACTCTTCATGGGCCACTTGAAGAAAACGCTGCGCAAGCGCCGCGATTTCATCTTTGCAGGTACCTTTCATATCGCCCACAAGCCCATTGACCTGAGCAACTGGTACGCCAACCAGAGCGTTTCCGGCTTTTTGCCGCAGGAGCGTGAGTGGATGGAAGAAGTGCTGGATGACATGGGCTTTGTTGATGCTTTTCGCCGTGCCAACAAGGCAGAGCGCCAGTACAGCTGGTGGCCGGATTACAACCGTGCCTGGAGTCTGAACGAGGGCGCGCGGCTGGATTATCAGATCACCACTGCCAACCTGCGCAACAACGTCAAGGCGGCGAGGATCTACCGTGACGAGCAATTCTCGCAACACGCACCGGTCATCATCGATTACAACATCGGCTAGTACTTGCATGCATCGGCCCTGCGGGGCTCGGCGCAGTGACAAGTTCAGTACAACAAAAAAGGGAGCCCGTGCAGGCTCCCTTTTTTATGGCGTCTGAACTGCGCGACTAGCCGGCAAGTGCCGCCTTCTGGGCTTCGACCAGTTCACCAATGCCCTTGCGCGCCAGATCCAGCATGGCGTTCAGTTCGTCCTGGGAGTAGGTCGCGCCTTCCGCCGTACCCTGCACTTCCACAAAGCCGCCGCTGCCGGTCATGATCACGTTCATGTCCGTGTGGGCCCTGGAGTCCTCGGCGTAGTCCAGGTCCAGCACCGGCACGCCTTCGTAGATACCCACCGAGACCGCCGCCAGCATGTGCACAATGGGGTCACCCTTCATGGCGCCATGCTTGTCTTTTTTCAGCACGTTGATGGCATCCTGAAGTGCAACAAAGGCGCCGGTGATGGAGGCTGTGCGCGTGCCACCGTCGGCCTGCAGAACATCGCAGTCCAGGGTGATGGTGTTTTCGCCCAGTTTTTTCAGGTTCAGTGCTGCGCGCAAAGAGCGTCCGATCAGGCGCTGAATCTCAACGGTGCGCCCTCCCTGCTTGCCACGTGCCGCTTCACGGTCGGTACGGGTATTGGTGGAGCGGGGCAGCATGCCGTATTCCGCCGTAACCCAGCCCTGGCCGCTGCCGCGCAGAAAGCGGGGTACACCACGGTCGACGCTCGCCGTGCAGAGTACCTTGGTATCGCCGAATTCAACCAGCACTGACCCTTCGGCATGCTTGGTGTAATTGCGCGTAATTTTGATATCACGCATCTGATCCGGCTCACGTCCGCTCGGGCGAAGTTTTTTAAGTCCCAGGCCTTGCAGCTGGTCGGAGATGCTCGAACTCATTGTGATTTGTTACCTTTATCTTCGGAGAGAGCCCGGCGGTGTAGAGACGCAGGCCAGGCTGTTAGAATGACTCGAACAGCCAATTCTAATCGAGATCGAATCACATGACACGCAGTATGACGGCCTTCACTCGCCAGGAGACCCAGGGAGAATGGGGCAGCCTGGTATGGGAAATTCGCTCGGTAAATCACCGTTACCTGGAACCGCACCTGCGCTTGCCGGACAGCCTGCGTGAGCTCGAAGGCCCTCTGCGGGAAAAACTACGCCAGTCCCTGAGTCGCGGCAAAGTTGAATGCACGCTGCGTTTCGTGCCGGAAACCCAGCAGCAAACACTGACTGTCGACCGTCAGTACGCCGCTCAGCTGGTGGCGGTGGCGCAGGAGCTGGGTGCGCTGCTCAGCAGTCCTCAACCGATCAATCCGCTGGAAGTGCTGCGCTGGCCGGGCGTCATGCTTGAAAGCGAACTCGACATGGATACGGTAAAGAAAGAGGCGCTGACGCTCTTCAACCTGGCGCTTGCCGATCTGGCCCAAGGGCGCCAGCGCGAGGGCAGCGAGCTTGCCCAGCTAATCGAACAGCGCCTTGCGAGTATCGAACAGGTGGTAATCCAGGTGCGGGGGCGCCTGCCCGAAATTCTGGAAGCGCAGCGCAACAATCTGCGCAACCGCTTGACCGAACTGCAGGCTGAGCTGGACGAAGCCCGTATCGAGCAGGAAATCGCATTGCTCGCCCAAAAGGCGGACGTCGACGAAGAACTCGATCGCCTTGACACCCATGTGCAGGAAGTGCGCCGCGTCCTGAAACAGAAAGAGCCCGTGGGCCGTCGTCTTGATTTTCTGATGCAGGAACTGAATCGTGAAGCCAACACCCTGTCGTCAAAATCCGTCGTCGCCGACACCACCCAGTGCGCGGTGGAGCTCAAGGTGCTGATCGAGCAGATGAGAGAACAGATCCAGAATATCGA
>JBFGZM010000201.1:0-6951 GCA_041586815.1 Marinobacterium sp.
GAGGTCAGCGGCAGCGATCTGCGTCGCGCCTGCGATGCCCTGCTCACAGGGGAGCCGATCAATCCGGATCAGACACCCAGCGCGGGCTGCAGTATCAAGTGGAAAACAGCAATCTGAGTCTGGCGAAACCTGGGCCGCTGCGCGGCAGAGCGTCACGCATCCAGTTCACAGAAGTGCCGACCGGGTGCAAGGCCCCGGCCAGCCGTTCATCTCACAAATGCTGCAGACATTTTCAGGCCGCCGCGATGATGGTCGACACCAGATAGCCGGTATAGGCCACATAAGCCGCCAGCAGTGCCCCACCCTCGAAACGATTGATACGCCCCTGCTTCTTGCCAAAGCTGTACCCCATCAGGAACAGCACCAGCGTCAGCCCCATGGTCAGGCCCCAGTCGCGGTACAGCACCACGGATTCGACTTCCAGCGGGTGAATGGCCGCCGCAATACCCACCACCGCCAGGGTATTGAACAGGTTTGAACCGATCACGTTGCCCAGTGCCAGGTCATGCTCGCCCTTGCGCATTGCAGCAATGGACGATGCCAGTTCCGGCAGGGAGGTGCCGATGGCCACCACGGTCAAACCGATAATCAGATCGCTGACTCCCAGCGTCTGGGCAATGGACACAGCCCCCCAGACCAGCACCCGGGAGCTGACAATCAGCAACAACAGGCCGATGAGCAGCCAGATGATGGCCGGCTTGAGAGCCATAACGTTGGCACCCATTTCGGCATCCATGTCAGTCCCCAGGGCATCACCTCGCCCGCGCATGGCCTGGAAAATCGACCAGCCCATGATGGCAAAAAACGCCAGCAGCAGGATCAGCGCATCCAGGCGGTTCAGCTGACCATTGATCAGCAGCAGGCCACTGAGCAGCGTCACCAGCGCCAGAATCGGCAGTTCCTTGCGCAGAATCTGCGAATGTACCGCAATCGGGCTGAACACCGCCACCAGACCCAGAATCAGCGCGATGTTGGTGATGTTCGACCCGTAGGCATTACCCAGCGCAAGCCCCGGGTTCCCATCCATTGCGGCCAGCGCGGACACCACCATTTCCGGTGCCGAGGTGCCAAAACCGATCACCACCATGCCGATCAGCAGTGGCGGCATACCGGCGTGGCCAGCAGTAGCGGCAGCGCCATCCACAAAACGGTCGGCACTCCATACCAGCAGGATCAGGCCCAGGACGACGGCGAGAATCGGCAACATCATGGTCGAACCTCCTGGCAACGGCTTGGGGAAACGGGACGCACAGGCGCCAACCGGATGCAGGCGGGCACGCAAGGCGTACAAAACTGAGAATACTGATTCATGGTATGACTGTCGGGGGCCGGCGCTGGAAACAGAGACACACCAAAAGAGCCGGCCCCGGTGCTTTTGACATATCTCAGGTCTCATCAATCCGGTTCGGACATGATCGCCACGGGTCTTGAGGACCCGGAGGTTGTTGACGACCATCCTGGCGGGCGCCAGGAGACTACTCCCCTAAGTGGCGGGAAGAATAGCAGAGTCCTCGGCGTAAATGAATCGGCATGCCGGGCCCGCAGAAACGAAAACGGGGCCCGAAGGCCCCTGGTGTTTACAATGACAACAGCACAGCTGTGCTCAGTACTCCACCACCACGTCGCCCTGGGGCACGCTGCAGCAGGACAGGATGTAGCCTTCTTCCACGTCTTCGTCGGTGATACCGCCGTTGTGGGACATTTCCACATCACCGGAGACTTTCATCACCTTGCAGGTACCGCAGATACCCATGCCGCAGGCCTTGGGAATATGCAGTCCAAGCTTGGCCGCCGCCGCGTGCACCGTTTCCCCCGGCACGATCTGGACACTCTTGCCTGTGCTGGAGAAGTCGACCCGCAGCATGTCCGACGCCATGATGGCATCGGCATCTTCCTGTGCCTGCTCGGCGAACTCGGCCACCTCCTCCTTGACGTCCACCGGCGTCGCTCCGAAGGACTCTTCGTGGTAGCGGTCCATGTCAAAACCCAGTTTCTCCAGCATGTGCTTCACGGCACGCATGTAGGGTGTGGGGCCACAGCAGAAAATTTCCCGCTCCATGAAGTCCGGAGCCATCATATCCAGCATGGCGTGGTTGAAGAAACCGCGGTAGCCACCCCAGCTCTGGCCGGATTCCTGCTTCTCGCACACCAGGTGGAGCTTGAAATTGGAAATGCGTGCCGCCATGTTCTCCAGCTCGCGCTGGTAAATGATATCCCTTGGCGTGCGGGCGCTGTGGACAAACACCATGTCCACATCGGCGTTGGTATCGAAGAACCAGCGCGCCATGGACATCACCGGCGTAATGCCGACGCCGCCAGACAGCAGCAGCATTTTTTCGTTCGGGAAGTCGATACAGTTGAATTGCCCCACCGGACCGTGTACCGCCAGCTCCGAGCCCACATCCATGTTGTCGTGCAGCCAGTTGGACACCACCCCACCCGGCACGCGCTTCACGGTGATCGAGAAGCTGTAGGGCACCGAGGGAGAGCTGGAAATGGTGTAGGAACGGAAAATCTGCTCACCGTTGATTTCCAGCTCCAGAGTCACAAACTGGCCGGGCTTGAAAAAGAACATCACCGGCTGTTCGGCCATGAAGCAGAACGTCAGTACATCGGGGGTTTCCCGGATCGCATTCACGCAGCGCACCACGTGACGACCGTTGGCCCAGGTCTGGGTTGTAACCGGATTCAGCGCATCGGTATTAACCATGCTCACATTGGGATAGTTCATGAGGCTTCTCTCGTGTCGTCCGCAGACTCTGGTTGGGCGCGTATTATGGCGCCATTGTCATCCCGACCGGCCCCTGCCATTTAGCTATTTGCGACAAAAATTTACCTGAACCCACCATCCCGGCCAGCGCCCGGGAGCCCGACGTCGAAAAGACACCATTTGCATGTCGCAAACAGATAAATAGCCAGGACCACCTTGGCGCACTATGCTCCCCATGGACGCCTGCATTTTGGGCCCATTTGCGGGACGGCGAACCGACCTAAAACAGATTCTCACAGGCCAGCCCATTGGGGGCCGTGCCGGTGACTGAGGATTAGCACCAGATGAACCAGAACGACCTTCTCAACATCACTTACGCCAGCGTGGATACCGCACGCGTAGAGATGGACCGCCTGCTCAAGAACCGCCAGCGCAACTACTCGCTGCCGCGTCCGCTGTACAACGATCCGCACATGTTCCGGATCGATATGGAAGAAATCTTCCAGAAGGAATGGCTGTTCGTAGGCATGACCAGCGAAGTGCCGAAAAAGGGCGATTACCTCACCGTGGAAATCGGTCAGAACCCGGTGCTGGTCCTGCGTGACGGCGACGGACAGGTACGTGCCTTTCACAACACCTGCCGCCACCGCGGCTCGCGCCTGTGCAGTGCCGAGCGCGGCAAGGTCGCCAACCTGGTGTGCCCGTATCACCAGTGGACCTACGACCTCAAGGGCAACCTGCTGTTTGCCGGCTCTGACATGGGCGCCACTTTTGACAAGTCTCAGCACGGCCTGAAGACAGCCCACTGCAAGACGGCCGGCGGATTCATTTTCGTCTGCCTGGCCGATGAAGTACCCGAAGGCGATTTTGACGACTACCTGCTCACCCTTGAGGAGTACATGGAGCCGTACGATATGGAAAACACCAAACTGGCGGTGGAATCCAGCATGTACGAACAGGCCAACTGGAAGCTGGTGATTGAGAACAACCGCGAGTGCTACCACTGCAACGGCAGCCACCCGGAACTGCTCAACACCCTGCTGGAATGGGACGATACCCACGACCCCCGCGCCGACGAGGCATTTCTTGCACACTATGAACGCCAGTCCAAGGAGTGGGACGCAGAGCGCATTCCTCACGAGCACAGGAGTTTCGGCCTGCGCAACCGCATCGTGCGCATGCCCCTGAAGGAAGGCACCCAGGTCATGACCATCGACGGCAGCGCAGGCTGCAACAAGTTGATGGGACGCATCAAGAACCGTCACCTGGGCTCCATGCGCATCCTGCACCTGCCAAACTCCTGGAACCACATGCAGAGCGATCATGTAGTCGTCTTCCGCGTGCTGCCCATCTCGGCCCAGGAAACCCTGGTCACCACCAAATGGTTCGTGCACAAGGATGCCGTCGAAGGCGTGGATTACGACGTCGCCAAGCTGCGCCAGGTCTGGGATGCCACCAACGAGCAGGACAAGCGCCTGGGTGAAGAAAACCAGCGCGGTATCAACTCCGTCGCCTACCAGTCCGGCCCCTACTCCGAAACCTACGAGTTCGGCGTAATCAACTTCCTCGACTGGTACAGCGACAAGCTGCAAGAGAACCTGAGCCGGATTAAAACCAGCGAAAGCTGATAGCTGATAGCTGATAGCTGATCAGTATGAAAAAGCCCGCAGGCATCAAGTCTGCGGGCTTTTTTTTGACCTGGCCGGTACCTGGACATACGACAATATGACGCAGGATGCCGTTAAGCGAAGTTAATCGCACCGACTTGTTACTGAACCTGCATCAAGCCGTCTTCACACACATGCCTGTACTGTGCGACAAAAAGTTCCCTTGAAATCGTAAAAATCGTTATCCACGATTACTCAAATCATAACCAAATGATATATTTACTGAAACTGAACAAGCAGTCATCGCAAAAAAGAAGAGAAAGGAATTAACGATAGCATGGATCAAAAACAAACAATGAACGTTCGCCAGCTTCTGAAGTATTCCCCACTGGCAGTTGCAATAGCCCTTGCCAGCGGCGCCTCTCAGGCAGCCTTTCTTTCAGGCTTTGGTGGCTCATCCTCAGCACTGAGTGGCTCCATCAATACTATAGATTTCGAGTCTGAAAGTGAGCAGACATTCAGCTCCCTGACTATCGGCGACGTGACTTTCTCGGGAGAGGGCGGATCGTCTCTAGTCATAAATAGCGGGTCATCAGGCTCTCTAAACACCCAGGGTAATTCATTCAACAATAACTACGGGAGTACTGCTGCATTTCGCATCAGCTTCTCTGATCCCGTAAGCCAGTTTGCATTTAACTTCGGTGCTGCCAATACCGTATGGAACCTGAGCGCCTACGATCAGTCGGATAGCCTTATCGAGGCTCATGATTTTTCTCAGACCAATGCCAGCTCTAATGCCGGTGACTATTTTGGCCTCAATGCGTCCGGAATCAGTTATTTTATCCTGACCGATACAGGCGGCGGGGACTGGATTCTCTTTGACGACCTTGTTTACAGCGCTTATACATTGAGCGTTCAAGAGTCATCGTTCAATGCAGGCAATACACCGGCCCTGCCCGCTGCCATCGTTATCGACAACACGCCTCAGCTACAGGCCCTTTTCTCCGGCCTGTCCACAGACCAGGAAATCTCCAACGGCGTAAGCCAAACCCTGCCCATGCTCACAGGCGCCGGTTCCATGGCGGCACGCAGCACACTTTATGGCATCAACAGCACTGTGGGTGCACGACAGGACGCCAACCTTGGCCTGTCTTCCGGCGACCCCATGCTGAGTGACCGGCATTTCTGGATCAAACCCTTCGGCACCTGGTCCAAGCAGGGCAACCGCAACGGCGTATCGGGCTTTGATGTCGATACCGGCGGCCTGGTTCTGGGTCTGGATGGTGAAATCAATGAAGCGGTGCGTCTGGGTGTTGCCTTCGCCTATGCCAACGCCAATGTCGACAGCAACTCGAGTACCGCACCGCAAAGCCTGGATATCGACAGCTATCAGCTGATTGGCTACGGCTCGCGAACGCTGGACGCAGATACCGACCTGACCTTCCAGATGGACTTCGGCCAGAATCGTAACGAGGGCCACCGTGCTATCGCCCTGAACAGCAGCACCGCCAAATCCGATTACGACAGCTACAGCGCGCATCTGGGCATGGGTGTGAATCGCAGCTACACCATCAATGAAGCCAATCGCGCCACAGCGACAATTAAGGCAGACTACACCTGGATCAAGGACGAAGCCTACTCTGAATCCGGTGCAGGCCTGCTGAACCTGAGTGTCGACAGAAACACCACCGACGCCCTGATTGCAGGCGTGGAAGGTCAGCTGCTGCATACCCTGAACACCAGTACCGAGCTGAATGCCAGGCTGGGCCTGGGGTATGACCTGATCAATGATCAGGTCAGCATCAGCTCCTCCTTTGCGGGCGCGCCGAGCGCGCAGTTCACCACCGATGGGATAGACCCTAGCCCCTGGATCGCGACCGGTGGTTTCGGACTCTCGCATACCACAGAAAACGGTGCAGAAATCAGTGCCAACTACGACGCGGAATACCGCTCAGACTACCTGAGCCATACCGCTTCACTGAAGCTGAACGTGGCCTTCTAAAAGCCATGCCGCAAGGCCATGGGGCTTGCTCCATGGCCTTGTGTAGCGCGCTCCCACACGGAAAAAGGCCCATGCCATCCTGGATTGTTTTACGGCCTCTCTGTCTGCTCGCGGCCCTGCTGCTCAGTGGTTGTGGCAATATTCCCACGCCACAGGAACGAACCGACAATGCCACCCGCCTGGCCATGCAGCACGGCTGGCAGCCCTTTTCGATTGTGGCCGGGCGCTTTGAACTGGCCGGATTCTCATCACAAAGCCTGGCCTTCGGCGAACCTCTGAGAGTGTATATCGAAGGTGACGGCCTGGCATGGATCAGTCGTAACCGCCCCTCGCCAGACCCTACGCCAGTCACACCCACCGGCCTTAAGCTGGCACTCGCAGACCCCGCAAGCAACACCCTCTACCTGGGAAGACCCTGCCAGTACCTGGCAAATACCAAATGCAATTCAGCCTACTGGCTGAACAAGCGCTTTGCACCGCAAGTTGTCGAGTCATACAACCTGGCGCTGGACAGGCTCAAACAAACCTACAACGCTGCCTCATTGGCTCTTGTTGGCTATTCAGGCGGGGGCGCTATCGCAGCCCTGCTCACAGCGCAGCGCCAGGATGTCGATCTACTGATCACCGTAGCC
>JBFGZM010000202.1:0-6940 GCA_041586815.1 Marinobacterium sp.
GAAAGCCTGGAAACCGGCCTCAGTATTCTGAAGCAGTATGAGGCCGATGCGGTCGAGGAAGCCTCGAGTCTGAGTGCAATACAGTCCGCCTACCGCGCCTGGCTGCAGAAGAGCCTGCAGAGCCTCAGCGCTGCCTGAGGAAAAAACCCGGTGCCTGGCAGGCAGTGAAAGACCGCCAGGCACAGGTCAGCGCTGCCAGCCCCTGGCCCAGGATCAGGGAGCGCTCGAGCAGCCCCAGCTGCAACAGGGCCGCCGAGGTCGCCCCCAGTATCCAGCCGGAGTCGTTCACGGCCAGCAGGGCGTTGGACTGGCCGGCATCCGCCAGTGGCGAACTCACTAGCGCCAGCAAATGGTGACGGGCAAAGGAGTACCGAAACATGGCGGCTTCATTCTGGTCGGCCGTATCGCACACCAGATGAAGGGCAAGCCCCTGACCGATCTTGTCACCCTGGCCATAGGTTGAGATATCCAGCGTGCCGATAACATCACCATCGGGTGCAATCAGCGGCGCGGTGGAACAGCTGAAACGCTGCAACTCACGGCCAAAATGCTCGCCGGCATAGACGGTGAGCGCCTCACCGGTGGCCAGACAGCTACCCAGACCATTGGTACCCACCAGATTCTCACTCCAGACGGTGCCGACGCTTAACCCTTTTGGGCCAGTTCCTGCGCCCGGTTGGAGTCGATATACTCGCGCAGCACAACGCCGTTGGCATCGGATACCAGCACACAGTAACCGGAATTGCCGCCCAGATACCGCAGGCGTTCGAACACGGGTTCCGCTGAATGCAGCAGGCTGTCCTGCAGGCTACGGGCCTGCTGTACCTCGCTGTCGGTCAGGCGCGGCGCCCAAGGCCGCTGGCCTGCATTAGAACACCGGCGCGATCCGGTGGGTACACTGGGCACAGAAGGTTTCAAAATCCTTTGCATTCAGAGGTCTGGAGAAAAAATACCCCTGGATTTCATCGCAATCCTGCTGCACCAGGTACTCGTACTGATCAACATTTTCGACCCCCTCGGCCACCACCTTCATGCCCAGGCGGCGCGCCATCATCAGGATGGCCGAAACGATGGCGACATCGCCCTTCTGGGCCGGCAGACCGTCGATAAACGCCTTGTCGATCTTGATTTCATCCAGCGGAAAATCCTTGATATAGCGCAGGGATGAATATCCGGTACCGAAATCATCCACCGACAGTTCCAGCCCCAGACTCTTGAGCTCGTGCAGGATGCGGATGTTGGACTCGACATTGGAGACCGCAATGCTCTCGGTCAGCTCGACCATCACCATGGCCGGGTTAACACCGGTTTCTTCAAGACACTCACGGACACGGGCAATAAAGTTGCCGCTGTTGAACTGCTGGCTCGAAACATTGATCGAGACACTGACATCCGTGCCGTTCAAATGCCACTGCGCCGCCTGGCGACAGGCTGTCTTGAAAACCCAGTGACCAAGGTCCTCCATCAGGCCACTGCTTTCGGCAACGGGTATAAAGTCCGCCGGCGACACAGGGCCTCTTTCGGGGTGCGTCCAGCGCAGCAGTGTCTCGGCGCCCACAACCTTGCGGGTGCGAGCGTCCAGCTGCGGCTGAAAGGCGAGATAAAAACTTTCATCCACCAGTGCACGGCGCAGATCACTTTCAAGCCGCATCCGATCGCGCAGACGCAAGTTCTCATCACTGGAAAAAAACTGCACCTGGTAATGCCCACCGAGGCGGGCTTCACTGGCGGCCTGACTGGCAGACTGCATCAGGGCTTCGGGGTCACGCCCGTCCTCGGGGTAGGTCGAGATACCCACACAGGCATTGACCTGAATATCGTGCTGTTCAAGGTGCATCGGAACCTTGAGGATGCTGAGCAGCCGGCTGGCCACGAAGGTCGCCTCGCCGGCCGCCCGCAGGCCCGAAAGCACGATCAGGAATTCGTCATCCCCGACCCTGGACATGCCGCGCCAGATCTGGTCGTTACCGGTGAAGGCCACCACATCGGACGCGCGGACGCATTCGAGCAGTTCAGCCGCGACCTGCTTGAGCAGCTTGTCACATACGCTGCTGCCAAAGCTGTCCAGCACCGTACGCAACCCGTAGAGATTAAGATTCAGCACCGCCATCGCATGCTGTTTTTTTTCGGCATAGGCCAGGTTTTGCCCCAAGCGGACCTGACACAGCTTGCGATTGGGCAAACCGGTCAGGGAGTCGTAGTACATGAGCTGGTTCTGGTACGCCTTGACGGTAAGAATATTGCGCAGGCGCAATGCCAGCTCACTCTCGTTTACCGGCTTTGCCAGAAAGTCCGTAGCCCCCAGCTCCAGGGCCCGCAGCTTGCTCTGGGCATCACTGGATGAGGTCAGCACAATCACCGGCAGGTGCTGTGTCGCTTCATTGCTCCTGAGTTTCGCCAGCACCTCAAAACCGTCCACCTCGGGCATCACCAGATCGAGAAACAGCAAATCGGGCTGCCCCTCGACGATTTTTTCAACTGCCGTTGCGGAATTGGTGAGGCCCGTGAAATTGGTATACCCCAGATCTTCAAGAAAGATCTGAATCAGATCGATGATAATGGGTTCATCGTCCAGCATCATGATAACGGAATTGTTCAGAGGCTGACGGTCGGCTGTATTGGCTGTATCCATAGACTTTTAATTCCCTTTACCTGCCTCAGCGGCCCGCCATGATACGCTGGCTAATATGCTTGATACTGTTTATCCGCCGGTGAATGGCGGTAACGTCAGCCCCGCGGCATTCAAGTTCCAGCTCCGCCGCCTCTTCGGCGAGAAGGTCGAAGCCAATGGAGCCACCTGATCCCTTCATCCAGTGCGCCAGCTCGGCCATGCGGGGCCAGTCCTGCTGCTCGCGCAGCTGCGTCATTTGCTGCAACTTGTCCTGCAGACTGACAACAAATCGCTGGACCAGCGGCTCGAAACGGGCATCCCTGACGGCCAGGCGTGAATAGATCGGTGTGTTGTCATCTTCGCCTTCATCTTCCAGCAACGCAACCTCTGTATCAGCATCGGCTTGCGTTTGTCCCCCGAGGCCCTGATCTGTTTTTACCCCGGCTGCAGTTTCAGCCCAGAGCCCTGCCGCAGCCTGCTGGCGCGCACCTCGAACGGCAGCCTCCTCCAGCTCCGCAACAATCTCCGGCGGCTCGGCAGACGCATCCAGCCGGGAAGACAGCGCCAGCACCGTACTCAGGTGGAGCGCGCACGCCGCTGTGTTGCCCGCCCTGGCTTCCTGTTCCAGCTGCAGGGCAGGCTCGGTCAGCATGTCATACCCAACGCTGCCTCCTGCGCCCTTGAGCCAGTGCGCCAGATCCGCCAGGGTGGCAAAGTCCTCGGCCTCCGCGGCCGTTTGCATCGCCGCCATCTGCTCGCGGCAGCGTATTACGAAGCGGGCGATCAATGGCTGGAAGCGCGGCTGATCCGCAAGCCTTGAGCGCAACGCAGGCGCAGGCCAGGCTGTTTGCGTTATCACCGGAGTCTGCGAACCCAGGCTGTCGAGCTCTGCCGAACTGGCAGGCGCGAGTTCGCGGGCTTTGAGCAACGATGCCATCAATGCCAGCAGCGCATCAATATCGATCGGCTTGGTCATATAATGACTGTAACCGGCATCAATACAGCGTTCCTGAATCCCGGTCATGGCATGAGCGGTCAGGGCCACTACGGGTTGCTCAAGTTCAAGATCGCGCATGCGTCGCACCGCACTAAAGCCGTCCATGACCGGCATCTCAACGTCCATCAGAATGACATCAAAATGTACCTTCTGAGCCAGTTCCAGCGCCTCGACACCATTGCTGGCCGTCTGTACACGCAGACCTTCATCTTCAAGCACCAGGCGGACAAGATCGCGGTTTTCAAGCCCGTCATCCACCACCAGCACATCACAGGGGGAAAAGTTCCAGCGTCGCTGTACCGGCCGGTCGGCCGTCTCGTAGGTGGCATCATCGGCCTCGCCCGGCTGGATCCAGCTGGCGCTGGAGAGATCGCCGGTCGCAATCGAGATACTGAACAGGCTGCCTACACCTTGCTCACTGGTCACCTGGATATCGCCGCCCATGGCCTTGGCAAACTTGTTACTGATCGCCAGTCCCAGCCCGGTACCGCCGAAACGGCGTGTAATGGAGCTGTCCGCCTGAACAAAGGGCTGGAATATTTTCGCTGCCTGATCCGATGTCATGCCAATACCCGTGTCTTCAACACCGATTTGCAGCATGCCTTCGATCTGCGGGTGCATTCTGACACTGACGGTGACACCGCCGCTGTCGGTGAACTTGATGGAGTTGCCGATCAGGTTCGTCAGAATCTGGCGCAACCGCACGGCATCTGCCTGAATGGCCTGCGGAATCGCCGACCCTACCGTGAGTTCCAGATAAAGACCTTTCTCCTGTGCCTTGACACGCATGAACTGCAACACCTGACGGATCACGTCCAGGGTATTGCAGTCGGCCAGCTCCATATCGAGCTGACCGGCTTCGATCTTCGACAGATCCAGCACATCATTGATCAGGTTGAGCAGATAGTTGCCGCTGGTCGAAATGGTTGACAGGTGCTTGAGGTAGTCTTCCTGGCTCTTGTCGCGGCCGCGGCGAAGCAGTTCGGTAAAGCCCAGGATGGCATTCATGGGTGTGCGTATTTCATGGCTCATGGTGGCCAGAAAATCGCTCTTGGCGCGGTTGGCACTCTGCGCCTCATCCCGCGCTTTGCGCAGCTCCAGCTCCTTCTCTTCCAGCAGGGTGACATCATCAAAACTGATCAGCGCGCCGCCGAGCTTGCCCTCCGCCGCCAGCACGGGTGAGCAGTTGACCATGAACGTCTTGTGCTGCCCCTCCCCCTGATCCAGGCGCAAAACAAGATTGGTCTCAACTCGCCCCTGTTCGAGGGAACTGTCCCAGGGCATGGCCTCACCCAGGGAGGCGCCTGATGTATCCTGCCAGGGCAATGAGCGAACGCTGACGCCCATCAGGCTTCCGGTCTCCTTGCCAAGCAGGGCTTCAAATGCCTGATTCGCCAGCACGATATTCTGTTTTGTATCGATCACCACCAGGCCTTCCGCCATGGTATCCAGAGCTGAGCGTACACGCCCCGGGATAGCCTGAGACGGGTCAAGATGCTTGAGCATTTTGCCTAGATAAAAATAAAACGCCACGAAGCTAAACAGCGACAACAGGCTGATAAACAGAAATGCCGGATTCAGGATAAAGCCCAGCAGCCCTTTGGGGGAAATCGGCTCAAAAGCAAACTCCAGCTGCCCCCAGATCCCGTCACCGGCATAGAGTGGCACGGCAATAAACTGATCGGTAGATGCCTGAATCGAGACCGGCGACCAGGCGGTGTCGTGTGCGCCGACCTCAGCCACCAGACGGCCGCTGGCACGACGAACCCCGACGCTGATCAAGGCAGCATTGCGTTTTTTCAACACCCTGAGTGTGCTTTCAAGCCGCTGGATATCGGTCTGGGTAATCAGCATGGAAGCGTTAATGGCGACAGTTTCAGCGATACGAAGTCGCTCCTGACGTTTCAGGTCATTGGCATTGGGTACAAAGCCCGTTACAAACGCCAGTAGCACCAGACACAGCAGAATACTTACCTGGCCAAGCGCAATGCGTGCCTTGGCACTCTGCTTGCCGAAAATTCGATCGATCAATGTTCACCCTGCCCTTTTCCGGCCTCAGCGCCGGCGTCTTCAATAGAGTTGGACCGATGGTCATCAAGAATGGACTGCAGCGACTCGCTGTCCTCGTCACCTAAATGGCCCGTTTGCGCCAGTACCGGCAATGGGTCAATGAAGCGCCAGGCCGGCAGCGACGTCATGACACTGCTCAGCAGCACACCACTGCGCAACAGCCAGACAACATACCCGGCCGACAAGCCGGCTGAAATCACCAGACCACCACCCAGAATGGCGCTCTCCAAGCCGGAGTGCTGTTTCAGCTCCTGCTCAAGACCTTCAAGGTCCGTGATCAGGCCGCTGCTGAGCATGGCAGCAAAGCTGTCATCCAGTGTTTTCCAGTAGCCGTACAGGTTGGTCTTCTCGACCAGCGTATTGTCCGAATCCGGCTCGGCAGGGATTTGAAACACCATTCCCTCTACTGACGAATCATTCAGCATTGCGAAACGCAGGACTGACTCCTCACCGCGCTGCTCAACAGTGATACTGGTCGAGCGTTCGCGGACATTTTCTTCATCAGCAGCACTGCCGTCTTCTACCTCCGTGCCCGCGAACTCGCCTGCCCCCTCAGGTGCTGGAGGCTCCGGTTCCGGAAACAGCTCAACCCCTGCCAGCCCCGGTACACTGGCGGTAACAGGTGGCGGCGCAATGACCGATGCCACAGCTTCCAGTGATTCCAGTTGACCAAAGCCATCGATGAAACTGACTCTGATACCCAGCTGCGCCCCTAGATCCGCAGCCTGAAGCACGTAGCTGTCGGACGTCGCACCCGAGATATCAGTGCCATCGCGCAGCCACTGATAGCTGAGCACCCCCATACCGTCATCGTCGCTGATGAGCGCTGTAGCCTGAACAACTTCCCCCATGGACAACTTACCGATGATCTCGACATTGCCGCTGGGCGCATCGTTGACGTTGATGACCGGCCCCTGGCCATTGGAGACCACCACTTCGGCGGTGCCGAAGCCATCGGTGTAGCTGGCGCGCACGGTGATGGTCGCGTTCACATCGGCATCCACCAGGGTGTAGCTGCTGCCGGTCTCGCCGCTGATAGCCGCGCCATCGCGCAACCACTGGTAACTGATGGTCCCCAGAGCATCCTCGTCGGCGAGGGTATTCGCGACGCTGAGGGTATGGTTCTCGGTGGCTGTTCCGCTCAGGGTCACCGCGCCGGTGGGATCATCGTTGACGTTGGTGACCGGGCCGAGCGCATTGGAGACCACCACCTCGGCGGTGCCGAAGCCATCGGTGTAGCTGGCCCGCACGGTGATGCTGGC
>JBFGZM010000203.1:0-6937 GCA_041586815.1 Marinobacterium sp.
CAATCTATGCGTAAAGACGCATTAACTGCGCAGGTTACAGCGTTCTTGTGCCATCGAGCAGGCGGGAACGGCCTGCAAGGTTTGCATCCTGCAATGGAGCAGGCAGCAGGGCCTCGGGCAGGTTTTGATAGCATACCGGGCGCAGGAAGCGCTGGATGGCAGCAGTGCCGACCGATGTAGTGCGGGCATCCGAGGTGGCCGGGAAAGGACCGCCGTGCACCATGGCATCACAGACTTCCACACCGGTGGGCCAGCCATTGACCAGCACCCGGCCGGCCTTGCGTTCCAGCAAGGGTAACAGCGCCTGGGCCTGAGCCATGTCATCGCTGTCCATCTGCAGGGTGGCCGTAAGCTGTCCCTCCAGCGCCGCGGTAACCTGCCTGATCTCGGCTTCATCGGCACACTCGATCACCAGCGAGCAGGAACCGAATATCTCGCCCTGCAGGCTCTCGTCGGCCAGAAAATCCGCCGCGCGGGTCACGAAGACGCCGGCCTGACACTGGTTCGGCCCTGTGGCTGCCTGTCCACGTACCAGCGGGCGTACCCGCTCATGCGTGGCCAACACGTCGACACCCGCCTCGTAGGCGCCGTAAATGCCGGGCGTGAGCATGGTCTGGGCCGCCGTAACGCCGGTCGCCTCGGCAGCCGCCGCCAGGAAGGCATCCAGCGCAGGGCCCGCCTGGGCGATGACGAGTCCGGGGCTGGTACAGAATTGTCCGGCGCCCATGGCCAGAGACGCCGCAAAGCCCTGTGCGAGTTCGGCGCCACGGGATTGCAGTGCCTGGGGCAACAGGTATACCGGGTTGATGCTGCTCATTTCGGCATAGACCGGAATCGGCTGTGGCCGCGCCTGGGCAGTCGCCATCAGCGCGGTGCCACCGCTGCGTGAGCCGGTAAAGCCCACGGCCTGCACCCGCGCATCCGCCACCAGTGCCTGGCCCACATCGCGACCGGACCCGAACAGCAGCGAGAAAACGCCTTCCGGCAGGCCACATTTTGCTACTGCCGCCTGTACGGCCAGACCGACCAGTTCCGAGGTTCCAGGATGCGCCGAATGTGCCTTGACGATTACCGGGCAACCGGCGGCCAGCGCCGAAGCGGTATCGCCGCCTGCCACACTGAAGGCCAGCGGGAAATTGCTGGCGCCAAACACCGCCACCGGCCCCATGGCAATATGACGCTGACGCAGATCGGCGCGTGGCAAGGGCTGGCGCTCGGGCAGGGCGGGATCGATACGCAGATCCTGCCATTCCCCTGAACGCACGACGGTTGCGAACAGCCGCAGCTGGCCACAGGTGCGCCCGCGCTCACCCTCCAGGCGGGCTTTTGGCAGGCCGGTTTCCAGCATCGCACGCTCGATCAGCGCATCGCCCAGGGCTTCAATCTCCTGGGCGATGGTTTCCAGAAACTGTGCCCGTACCTGCAGGGACGTATCGCTGTAGGCAACGCTCGCCGCCTCGGCCAGGCTGCAGGCCAGTTCAACTTCGGCGGCACCACCGCCGCTATAGCTCGGTTCCAGCAGTTCACCGGTGACCGGGTTAAGTGCCTGAATGGCTGCAAGCTTGCCCTGCACCCGGCGCTGTCCAATCAGAAGATCGCCTTTGAGTTGCATTGTTGCTGCTCCTTAACTGTGACAAATAATAAAAGTGCCGGCCCTTGGCGGGCCGGAAGTACATGTGTTTGGCAGCCTGTCGGGCTGTTTTGCAGTAGATCAGTGTCAAGTCCGACTGGCTTGCTAGCCTTGCGGCGCCGCAACAGGGCTTTTCAGCGGCTTTCGGATCACCAGGAAATACACGAAGACAGCCGTCAGCAGCACGAAGAACAGGCTGTCGAGATTGGTGAAGAAAGTCGCCGGATTGCCATTGGACAGCGTCAGGGAACGGCGCAGAAACTCTTCCAGATTGGGGCCAAGAATGAAGCCCAGCAGCAGGGTAATCACCGGGAAATTATTCTTGCGCAGGTAATACGCCAGCACGCCCATCACCAGTGTCATGATCATCTGGAAACCGGAGTAAGTGGCCACATAGCTGCCAACCACCGCCAGCAGGGCAATCGCGCCGTACAGTACATCCTTGCGGATGGACACGATCTTGATGAAATAAGGCCCAAGCAGGAACAGGGTTAACGGAATCAGCACGATGGCACTGAACAGCAGGGATGCCAGCATCGGCGCAATCAGCCCTGCCTGCTCAGCCATCAGCTGCGGCCCCGGCTGGATACCGTTGATCACCAGAACCCCCAGCATGATGGCGGTAATCGGGTCACCGGGAATACCGAAGGTCAGCATGGGCACCAGGGCACCACCACAGACGGCGTTGTTGGCGCTCTCGGATGCAGCGATCCCCTGGGGGTTGCCCTTGCCGAAACTTTTCGGTTCTTTGGAGGTGCGCACGGTTTCCACGTAAGCCAGGAAACTGCCCATGGAGCCCCCGGCGCCCGGCAGCGTACCGACAAAGTAGCCAATCAGGCTGGATTTCAGGTAACAGCCGACTCCGATTTTACGAATCGAGGAAAAAGACGGCAGAAAATCCCGCCGACGAATGGCCTTGACCCGGCTCATGGCACTGGCTACCGCATTGGAGTCCTTCAGCGAACCGGCCTGAATCATGATTTCGCTGATGGCAAAGGTACCGATGATCACCGGCATCAGCTCAAGCCCCGCGGTCAGATCGCTCAGACCGAAGGTGAAGCGCGTGACCGGTACCATGGCATCCAGCCCCACGGTTGCGAGCATCAGGCCGATGCATGCTGCCATGGCCGCCTTGATCATGTTGCCGCGCTGGGCAATCACGATCACGATCATGGCAAAGGCGAGCAGGGAGAACTTGCCGGTGGTCTTGACCAGCAAGGACAGCTCGGCGATGAAGGGTGCCAGCACGATGAGCAACACCGCACCCAGGCCGCCCCCGACCATGGAGCCAAACGATGCATGGCCCAGCGCCAGCGCACCTTCGCCACGCTGCTGCATGGGATAGCCATCCAGCGCGGTCATCATCGATGAGGGCGCGCCCGGAATATTGATCGTGGTTGCGGTAATGCTGCCGCCGCACATGCCCGCCATATAAATGCTGGCACAGGCCATCAGGGCTGTGGTGACATCCAGGCTATAGGTCAGTGGCAGCAGCAACGCCAGTGCCAGGGTGGCGGTCAGGCCGGGAATCGCGGAAAACACCGTGCCGATCAGAAAGCCGGCAATCACATAGGCCAGGGTGACAGGATTGAACAGCATGGCAAAGCTGCTGATCACAAGCTCGATAAAATGCATGCTTTACTCCCACAGGGCCGGCAGTCGAACGCCAAATATCTGTTCAAACACCAGATATCCCAGCCCAACGATAACAATTGAAATTGCCAACTTTTGCAGCCATTTGTCCCGGTTCGAGAAAATAAGCATGATGGCGAAAACATACAGCACCGACGAAATGACATATCCGATCAGTGAGAACAGCAGGATATACAGCGCTGTGGCACCGATGATCATGTAGGACAATCGATCGCCTGATGCCGCCGCCTGATTGGCGGATGGACGGCTTTCCTTGCCTTCCCTGATTTCACGCGACAGCAATACCGCGCTGAATGCCACCGCAAGCAAGCCGATCAAGATGGGGAAGAAGGAAGGTCTTAGCTGGGCATCCACCACCGGGGCCCCGAGGGAGAAAGCCGTCAGCAGGTAACCGCCTGAAACCACCAGAAGGAAGAGGTGAAAGAGTATTTTCCCGTTACTTTCTTTTTTCTGAAGCATGGAGATATACCTCGAAAGCCCCCGGCATGCCGGGGGCCTTGCACTGGCTGTTTACAGAGAAAGCTCATCCATGACTTTGAAGGTTTCGGTCTGCAGTTCGCCCATCCAGTTCTGCACATCCGAAGCCCCCAGCCAGCTCGGCGTCACACCGATGCTTGTGACCCAGGACTGGAACTCTTCACTTTCGAAGGCGCTCTTGAAAGCCGACTCGAGGGTCACAAGGGCATCTGCCGGAGTATTCTTCGGCGCGGCCAGAATAATGAAACTACCGGTTTCAAGTTCATATCCCAGGCTGCTGATGGGCGGAACAGTCTTGTAGGACGGGTTCTGCTCCGAAGAAAGTTCGACCAGACCAATGGCATCACCGGATTCGAGGATACCGCTGAAATCCCCCAGGCTGGAGATGGCACCATCCAGCTCGCCGGACAGCAGCGCCTCGGCTTCCGCCGTGGACGAGCCCGGGTAGGTGATTACATTGAAATCCACCCCGGTTTTTTCTTCCAGGCGACGCACCGCCAGGTAGGGACCGGAGCCTTCCGGTGCCACACCGATACGCACGGTATTGGGGTTGGCCTTCGCCGCTGCAATCAGCTCCTCAAAACTGCTGTAGCCCGAGCTTTTGGACACGACAATGGCATCTGCTTCCCGGGTAATACGGGCGATGGGCGCCATATTTTCCAGCGAGTATCCGGGCACCATGTTACCGCGGGGCAGCGTAATCACGCTGTCGTAGGTCAGTACACCCACGGTGTGACCATCCGGGCGCGACTTGGTCATCTGCATCAGGCCCGTGGCCGTCACAGCACCGCCGATATTCTCGACATAGATCGACACCGGCATGTTCTGCTCGGCAATATTGCTGATTTTACGCGAAATCGCATCGGCGCCACCGCCAGCAGGCCAGGGCACGATCAGGCGAATATCACGGGAGGGAAAGTCCGCCGCGGCCACTGAAGATGTCAGTACCAGGGCGCCCAGGGCGAGGCTCAGATTGCGTTGGATTTGTTTCAAGAACATGTTAGCTCCACTTTCTTATGGTTGTATGCAGCCAGCTGTTTATCGCTGTGGCTATAAAACCCGCCACCAGGCGGGGCTTTCTTCCGATGAGGAATCAATAGCTCTTCAAATGGGTCAGACGTGCCCCATCAGAGTTTGGAGAATTTATCGTACTCAGCCTGCGAGGCTTCATTGGGGGGATACAGGCCGATCACGGCACTGCCGTTGCGCACCTTGCCAATGACGTAGTCTTCGAACCTTTCCATGCGGATCGCTTCGTTGGCGATGTCTACCACCCGCTCGAAAGGGATAACGATTATGCCGTCACCATCACCCACCAGTACATCGCCCGGGAATACGGTTACACCACCACAGCCGATGGGAACCTGAATATCCACGGCATGGTGCTTGGTCAAATTGGTGGGCGCGCTGGCCTTGGCACAGAAGATGGGCATATCCATTTCTGCGGCCGATTCGGCATCGCGGATACCGGCGTCGGAGACGAAGCCCGCACACTTTCTGTACTCGAGCCGGGTCAGCAGAATACTGCCGGCGCTGGCAGCCGATGCGTCCTGCCGGCAGTCAGAGACCAGAATGTGGCCTTCGGGCACCGTTTCCACCGCCAGACGCTGCGGATGCTTCGGATCCTTGAATGCCTCGATCGAATCAATATCTTCACGAGCCGGGATATAACGCAGGGTGAATGCCTGCCCGACCATCTTCACATTGCTGGAATTTATCCGGCTTACGCCCTGAATATAGGTATTGCGCAAACCCTGCTTGAACAGGGCCGTGTGCAAGGTAGCGGTGGATACCTGAAGCAGTAACTGCTTGACCTGCGGATCCAACTCCTGACTTTTTGTTGTTTCGTTCATTGGAGCTCTCATTTGTTCTGACGCGTTGGAAGTGGGATCACTATAGAACAGGGAAAATTACAAATCAAACAACTTTTTACAACTTTAGCGATCTCTGCACTGCCCATTGGACAGTACCGGCACGCCCTGAGGGCAGCAAAAGTCGCCCCCTCAGGAGTGACTTGCCAAAGACACAACAGCCTGAAAGCTCTGCAGAACCGTGGCTTAGCCATTTACGGGCCGCTGGAAGCATACCGGCGGCCCGGCGACCACAGCCTCGCGATTGACAACCCGAGCCGCGCTACCTACTATTTGTAAAATTTATCCTGAACCGGAATATGAATACTCAACGACTCAAGTCTCCCGAATCCCTGTCATCCCTGGTCTATGAAAAAATTCTGGCGGCCATTATTAACGGCGAGTACAGCGTTAATAAGAAGCTCCCGACCGAGGCCCGACTGTGCGAGATCTATAACGTTTCGCGCCCGGTCATCCGGGAATCCCTCACCCGGCTCAAGGAAGACAACCTGGTGGTCTCCAGGCGGGGCTCTGGCAGCTTTGTCGTCAAGCGCCCGGACAGCACGGTGCTGCAGTTCTCCAGGATATCCAGCATCTCCGATATTCAGCGCTGCTTTGAATTTCGCACCAACATCGAGAGCGGTGCCGCCGGTCTCGCCGCCGTGCGCCGTACCAAAGAGCAGCTGGACCGAATCATCAAGGCCGCCGCGGCCATGGTCGCAGCCAGCAAACAGCAGGCGGTGGCGACAGATGAAGATTTCGAGTTTCATATCGCCATTGCCGAAGCCGCCAACAACAACTACTACGCCACCGTATTAAAATCGCTGCAGAGCAATATCAAGGAAGGTATGAACATCACCCGCACCCTGTCGCTGCAGGCCTCGGTAAAGCGTCTGGAGTTGGTGCAAAAGGAACATGAAGACATACTCGATGCCATTGTCGCAGGCGATGCCCAGCGCGCCGAGAACGCCATGCGAACCCACCTTACCAACGCCAAAATCCGCATGTTTGAAGGCACCGGCGAGTAGCCGTAAGCCGTAAGCCGTAAGCCGTAAGCCGTAAGCCGTAAGCCGTAAGCCGTAAGCCAATTATGTGGAACTCGTGGCAGTAAAAGCCAATCCATATCAGGGTGCTGATGAGCGCAGTGAATCGCACCGTAACGGCGGGAAAGTATCTAAGGCAAGGTGAAAGGTAAACGTCCAGACACAAAAAAGCCCCACTATAAACTAGCGAGGCTTCCAAGTTCTCTTGAACATAATTTGGTGCCCGGAGGCGGACCAAATTGCCGGGAGCAATTTGGCATATCGGAGCGCAGCGACGGTGACCC
>JBFGZM010000204.1:0-6885 GCA_041586815.1 Marinobacterium sp.
ACCTGCGCTATAGAAATCACGCCAAGTCTAGGGCTTGAACCATTTCATTAATAATGAATAATAAAGAACTTACTCATCATATTTTATGAATATAATTAGCCACGATGGATATTTCAGATCTTCTGATTTTCAAGGCTGTCGTCGACAGCGGCGGCATTTCGAAAGCGGCCGAGCAACTGCACCGTGTTCCGTCCAACGTGACTGCACGGATACAGAAGCTCGAACAGGAACTGCGCCAACCATTATTTCTGCGCGAGAAAAACCGCCTCAAGATAACACCGGCCGGCACACGACTGCTGAACCACGCCGATCGACTGATTCGTCTCAGGCAGGAGGCCATTGATGATCTCACCAACCCCGAACCCGGTGGTCTGCTGCGCATCGGCTCCATGGAGAGTACGTCGGCCGCCCGCCTGCCGGCCATACTGAGTGCTTACCACCGTTCCTTCCCCCAGGTCGATATCGAACTTAGAACCGGCGCCTCGGGTGCGCTGGTACGCCAGATACTTGATGGCGAACTGGATATCGCACTGGCCGCGGACCCGGCAAGAGATGAACGTTTGAACCTGCACCCCTGCTTTGAGGAAGAGCTGCTCATCGTCAAACCCGCCAGTCTTCGTCATACCCAGGGCGCGGCAGCACTGCCATACCCGTTTTCCATCATCGCGTTCAATCCGGACTGCTCCTACCGCAACCGCATTCATCACTGGCTCGACAGCGGCAATCGCAGGCCCGACAGAACCATCGAAATACCCAGCCATCACACCATGCTCGCCTGTGTGCTGGCCGGCATGGGAATCGCATTGCTGCCCCGCTCAGTTCTCGCATTGCACCCACAGTTTGGTGATCTTGCAACTGAAGTGCCGGGGGAGAATATTGGCCTGGCGACAACCCATCTGGTGTGGCGCAAGGACGCCACGCTACCAGGCATAGGGGCATTCCGGGACACGATCGAACAGCTCAAACCTGCGTAGTCGACAGGGACAGCCCCGATATGGGATTGACAGTCAGGTGCGTTGACCCGGCTGGATTTCAGCGCCAGCCAAAACCTGCACACTGCCGTCATGCTTCGTGGTGTAAGCTTTGGTGGAGCGACCAGGCGCGCCGACGCTGACAGCTTTGCTCATCGAAATTCATGCATTCACTTTTAGCCACAGGGACTATCAGACTATGGCCGGTACAAGCCTTCTTGCTCTGCTCGATGACATCGCCACCGTACTGGACGACATCACTATCCTGTCCAAGGTTGCGGCCAAGAAAACCGCCGGCGTACTCGGGGATGACCTTGCCCTCAACGCCGAACAGGTAACCGGCGTGAGGGCGGAGCGGGAGCTGCCAGTCGTCTGGGCCGTGGCCAAGGGATCGTTCAAGAACAAGCTTGTTCTCGTGCCGGGAGCTCTGCTCATCAGCGTCATTGTTCCCTGGCTGATCCTGCCCATGCTGATGCTTGGCGGTGCCTACCTTTGTTTCGAGGGGTTCGAAAAGATTGCCCATGCCTGGCTGCATAACAAGGCCGATGAAGCGAGCGCCCATCGGGAAAAGCTCAAGGCACTGAGTGACCCCAAGGTCGACCTGGTCGCGTTTGAGAAGAACAAGATAAAGGGTGCCATTCGTACCGACTTTGTCCTCTCGGCCGAAATCATTGTTATCGCCCTGGGTATTGTCAGCGAAGCCGGCTTCATGACCCAGGTCGCCGTTGTCAGCCTGATTGCCTTTGGCATGACTTTTATTGTGTACAGCCTGGTCGGGGCCATCGTCAAACTGGATGACGCCGGCCTTCACCTGCTGCAGCGACACCAGGAGGACGAGACCCGTCACCTTAGCCGTTGGTTCGGCATTGCACTGCTACGCTTTGCGCCTGTATTAATGAAGACCTTGTCGATCGTCGGCACCGCAGCCATGTTTCTGGTCGGTGGCGGTATTCTGGTTCACGGGCTGCCTGGCGCCGAAAGCTGGCTTCACCATGCTACGCAATCACTGGGACAGATATCAGGCATAGGTGCGGTGCTGGCCTGGATCGCAGGGCCGCTGGGCAATGCCATTGTCGGCGTTGCCAGTGGAGCCATTCTGGTCGCCGTCTTTCAACTGGGACAGCGGCTGTTCATGCGCAAGGGCACGACACCCGGTTGAACCGCAGAAATGCAGGCAAGGTTCCACGTGAAACATTTGTAGAAAACCGGGGACACGCTGGAGCCACAGTAGAGGAAAGATCGGAAGGGACGAAGGGGCGAAGGGAGCCAACGGTACAGCAATCACCCGAATGACAGACTGCCTGCATCAGGGGGAATAGCTCCCCCCTGATGCGGCTGCCCTGGCGCTAGAGCGTTGTGGCTGCGACCCAGCCAAAGACCATCAGCGGCAGGTTGTAGTGCAGGAACGTCGGTACCACCGTATCCCATATATGGTTGTGCTGGCCGTCAATATTGAGGCCAGCGGTGGGCCCAAGGGTCGAGTCAGATGCCGGAGAACCCGCATCGCCCAGCGCCGCCGCCGTACCGACCAGCGCCACGATGGCGATAGGCGAGAAGCCCAGCTGCATCGCCAGTGGTACATAGATCGCCGCGATAATGGGAATCGTCGAGAAAGACGATCCGATACCCAGCGTGATCAGGAGCCCCACAACAAGCATCGCCAGGGCCGCCATGCCCTTGTTACCCGCCACCAGTTCGGCCGAAGCACTGACCAGCGAACCGATATGCCCCGTGTCTCTCAGCACCTGGGCGAAACCGCTGGCCGCGATCATGATGAAACCCACCATGGCCAGCATCTTCATGCCTTCGGTAAAGGCATCGTCACCTTCGCTCCACTTCAGCACGCCGGACAATGAGAAAATAAGAAAACCAATCAGCCCGCCCAGCACCATTGAGTCAGTCTGCAGCTGCACAACGAACGCCGCCAGAATGGCGCCGGCCGCCACCAGCATCGTTTTGGCGGAATAGGGCGTACCGGTGCTTTCGGTACGGGCGATCCGTTCCATATCGTAGTCACGCTTGCCGCGGTAGCTGAAGAAAATAGCGATCAGCAGACCGGCAATCATGCCCATGGCCGGTATCAGCATGGCAGTAAACGGGTTGATACCGCTGATGTCGAGACCGCTTTTCTGGATGTTGGCCAACAGGATATCGTTGAGGAAAATGGAACCGAATCCAACCGGCAGCAGCATGTAGGGCGTGACCAGGCCAAAGGTCAGGACGCAGGCCACAAGCCGGCGATCCATGCGCAACTTCGCCATGACGAAGAGCAGCGGCGGAACCAGCAGCGGAATAAAGGCAATATGGATGGGAATAATGTTCTGCGACGAACAGGCGAAAACGAGCAGCAGACCGATCAGGCCATAGCGAATCTGTCCAACGCGCTTAACATTGTCGCTCTTGCCCAGCAGCGTTGCGATCCTGTCAGCCAGCATGTGGGGAATGCCGGACTTCGAAATGGCCACCGCAAAGGCACCCAGCAGGGCGTAGCTCAGGGCAATCTGGGCACCGCCGCTCAAGCCATCATTGAAGGACGCCAGAGTCTTTTCGATCGACAGGCCACCGATCACGCCTCCCAGCAGCGAGGCGGTGACCAGCGAAATAACCACATTGACCCTCACGAGGCTCAGCAACAGCATGGCCAGTACGCTCACCAGTACAGCGTTCATGCCAAAGCCAACCGGATCAATTGTACGATACAGCATGTAAGCACCGATCAGGCCAAAAAGGGCCAGCACGATGCGGGAAACCCCTTGCTCGGAAACAGTCGGGGTGGATAGATCATGACTCACGATACAGATTCCTCTTTATAGTTATGGGTATACAGAAGGTACCCGTCATCCACCTGACGCCCCGGTCTGCCCCAAGGCGCAAGAGGGTGCAGGGATATGCGCCCCGTTGCAACTGTGATTTTTCACGTGGGACAGACGGGGCTGAGACGCAGCAATACAACCCTTTCAGATGGGAACCGGCTTGCCGATTGACCACACCGGAAACGCAGTGCCCGGCGTGGCTTATTAGCGGCTGGGAATCGCGGCCTTACAGGCTCGGCAACAGCTGTGCCGGCATG
The DNA here is from genome assembly GCA_041586815.1 of Marinobacterium sp. GTDB lineage: Bacteria > Pseudomonadota > Gammaproteobacteria > Pseudomonadales > Balneatricaceae > Marinobacterium_A. Next base: position 4,042 of record JBFGZM010000204.1, read on the forward strand.
TAACGGCTGAGTACGCCGCTCTGGATCAGCACCTGCGCTTTCTCGATATCCGGCGCAAAGTAACGGTCCTTGTCATAGAAAGGTACCTCGGCACGCAACTCGGCCTTGGCAGCTTCCACCAGCTCGGCCGCTTTCAGTGGCGCCCGGAAGTCCAGCCCCTGGCAGGCCGCCAGAAATTCCACTGCCAGAATGCCAGCTGTGTTATCGGCCATGTCACGCAGACGGCGGGCAGCAAAGGTCGCCATGGAGACATGGTCTTCCTGGTTCGCCGACGTTGGCAGGCTGTCGACCGAGGCGGGGTGTGCCAGCGACTTGTTCTCCGATGCCAGCGCAGCCCCCGTCACCTGCGCAATCATGAAGCCGGAATTGACGCCGCCGTTGTCCACCAGGAAGGGGGGCAATTTGCTCAGGTTGGAATCAATCAGCAGCGCCATGCGCCGCTCGGACAGTGAGCCGATTTCGGCAATCGCCAGCGCCAGGTTGTCGGCGGCCATCGCCACCGGCTCGGCGTGAAAGTTGCCGGCAGAGATAAATTCGTCGGTTTCGGTGAATACCAGCGGATTGTCGGATACGGCATTCGACTCCACCAGCAACACCTCGGCGGCCTGGCGGATCTGCTGCAGGCAGGCACCCATTACCTGGGGCTGGCAGCGCAGCGAGTAGGGGTCCTGCACCTTTTCACAGCCCTGGTGGGAATCGCCAATCTGCGATGCCTCGCCCAGCAGGTGACGATACGCGGCAGCAGCGGCGATCTGGCCTTGCTGACCTCGCACCTCATGCACCCGCGCATCAAACGGGCGTCGACTGCCCAGCGCCGCCTCCACGGAAGTGGCACCGGCGACCACCGCGGCGGAAAACACGTCTTCAGCGGCAAAGAGGCCTTCCAGTGCAAAGGCCGTCGACGCCTGAGTACCATTGAGCAGCGCCAGGCCTTCTTTCGGTGCCAAAGTGACAGGTTCGAGACCGGCGATGCGCAGACCTTCGGCACCGGAGAGTCGTTCGCCACGGTAAGTCACTTCGCCTTCACCGAGCAGTACGGTGCTCATGTGAGCCAGCGGCGCCAGATCGCCGGACGCACCCACCGATCCTTTTTGTGGTACGCAGGGGTACACTTGCGCATTCACCAGCCTGATCAATGCTTCGATAATCTCAAGGCGGATTCCGGAAAAGCCACGGGCCAGGGAGTTGATCTTCAGGGTCATCATCAGACGCACCGTCGATTCCGACATCAACGGGCCGATGCCCGCCGCATGGGACAACACAATACTGCGCTGCAGCAGTTCAAGATCCTCGGGCGCGATACGGGTATTGGCCAGTAGCCCGAATCCGGTATTGATGCCGTACACCACGCGCCCCTGGGCAATGGCGCGGGACACGGCAGCACTGCTGGCCTGAATCGCCTCATGGCTGGATGGCGCCAGCGAAAGCTGGGAAGGAGACTGCGCCACGGCACGGAGTTGGGCCAGCGTCATGGCGCCTGGCTGAATCGTCACTGTATACATCGGTGGTACCTGCTTCGGGGTTAAGGCTGCTACACTGAGCCCGCTTTCTGCCAACTGCCTTGAAACACAACAGGGCGGCAGAGCAGAACTCAGATCAGCACCGCAATATATGTATATACCTATATATATTATCGACCTTCGGCACCGCAATAACGAAATTTCACAGCCAGCCGGCGCTTCGACAGAACAGCCCGGCAGGCGCACCGGCACAGCCTACGCCGCGCCTTCAATAGCCTTTGTTTTTACCTCTACATAACAATGACTTGAGAATTTTATACGGTATTTAAAAAGGTATTCCTTCTGCCTGAAGCATAGTCCCGAACCGGGTCTCGGCCGCAGATTCGAAAAACTGTTAACCGATTAACCAAACTAATAGGACACAACCTGGAGCTGCCACATCAGGCAAATGTCATCACCTCCTGCAAAGGACGACGTGGCTTCTGCGGCCAATTGGTCGCCAACCCGTAGCCTGCGGTCACCAGCATTACGGGAACATCGGCAGCATCCAGATCAAAGGCCGCCGCCACGGCTTCGGCGTCAAACCCGCTCATGGCACCGGTCGAAAGACCCATTCCCTCAGCTGCCAGCATCAGGGTCATTGCCGCAAGCGACGGCTAAACAGCACCAGCAGGATGCCAGCCGGCAGTGCGCGCAGCACCGCTGCGGTAAAGGGCCGATCCGGCGGCAGCAGTTCGGTGGTGACGATATAGGTCGAGCCCCAGATGGCAGGTGCCAGGGCGGTCAGCAGTACATCGAACCAGGCGGGGTGCTGCGATCGAATGCTCATGATATTATCTTCAACTCAAGATAAAAACGAGTCTCGCACAGACATATCTTGATATCAAGATAAATGGAGATGCAAACATGAGCACAGCACTACAGCCGGATGCCGTAGATACCATCCTGGCCCAATGGCAAAGGGAGCGTCCGGACCTGGATGTCAGCCCCATGGCCATCATCGGTCGCCTCAAACGCTGCTCGGCACTGATGCAGCGCCGGCTCGATGAGGCCTTCTCGACCTTTGGATTAACCATCTGGGAATTTGACGTGCTGGCAACACTGCGCCGGGCAGGCGCGCCTCACTGCCTGGCACCGACCGCGCTGTTCTCCACCCTGATGGTCACCTCGGGCACTATGACCCACCGCATGCAGCGACTGGAAGCCAGCGGCTGGGTCGAGCGGATCCCGAATCCCGATGATGCCCGCAGCAAGCTGGTGCAGCTGACACCGGCAGGGCTGGAACTGATCGACCGTGCCGTGGAAGCCCATGTGGCCAACGAACACCGCATACTGGATCCGCTGAGCACATCCGAACTGGCAACGCTGGAAACGAGCCTGGCGG
>JBFGZM010000205.1:0-6883 GCA_041586815.1 Marinobacterium sp.
CAAGCCCGTACTGACCCTGAGCGGAGCGGTCAGCCAGACCAACAGTGAAAACGGCTATGCATTCGATATGGCCATGCTCGAGCAGCTGCCACAGTACAGTTTTACCACCTCGACCCCCTGGTTCCCGGAGCCACACAAGTTTTCCGGCCCCCTGATGCGGGACATTCTGGCCAGGGTCGGCGCCAGCGGCGAAACCCTGACCGCCATTGCACTGAACGACTACAAGGTCAAAATCCCAATGGATGACAGCACGCGCTTCAACCTCATTGTGGCGACCCACAAAGACGGCAAGCACATGCCCGTGCGCGAAAAAGGCCCACTATTTGTTCTCTATCCCTTTGATAACGATAGCGAAACTCAATCTCAACTGTACTACGACCGCTCGATATGGCAGCTTAAGGCAATCCATATCGACTAACTCGGGCCGGGGCCAAAACGACGACCGCGCATGCAATCAAAAAAAAGCGTTACATACTGGCTCATCCTGATAAGTACCACCTTGTTGCTGGTGTTCAGCGGCGTGCTGTACCTGCAATTTCACCACAGTCGTTTGCTTAGCAGCACTGTCCAGTACAGCGAAAGCAATGTCGCATGGAACATTTTCCAGCTGCAGTCAGAAGCCTTGCGTTTCAACAATGCCATCTATACGGCGGTACTGGACCCGTCCGCTATCGATATGGATTCCTTGCGCCTGCGCTATGACATATTTTACAGCCGGGTCGACACTGTCAGGCTCAACCCGGCCACCAAGGATTTGCTCGAGGGTACGGACTACCAGTCAATCCTGAAGCACATTGACGACTTCCTGTTAACCAATGATCCCTATTTCATTCAGGATGAGCATCCGCTGGATCAGGCTGCCATGCGCTCTATCCTGGATCAGCTTGCCCCCCTGCAGGCCAGCCTGAATGACCTTTCTCTGGCCTCTGTTCACCAATCGGGCCTCCATGCCGAACGCCGTGCCGCGGAAGTACAGCGTCAGATCGCCATCAGTACCGGGCTGATACTCTTTCAACTTGTACTGACCTTGCTGTTCTTCTATATCGTCATCCGTCAGATCAGACAGCTGCAGGCCAGTCGCACACAACTGAGCAATCTGGCCAACTTCGACCCCCTGACGAACCTGCCGAATCGGCGCCTGTTCCGTGACCGGCTGGAACAGGAAATCAGAAAAGCTCATCGCACCAAAGACCGCCTGGCACTGCTGTTTCTCGACCTGGACAACTTCAAGGACATCAACGATACCCTGGGGCACGAAGTCGGTGATCTGCTGCTGCAGGAAGCGGCACGACGGCTGGGCCAGTGTGTACGTGAATCCGATACGGTAGCCCGCCTGGGCGGTGACGAGTTCATCATTGTCCTGAGCGATCTGGAGGACACCGAACATGCCGCGGGGATCAGCCAGGCGATACTGAAAACGCTCAGTGACCCCTTTGAGCTGAACGGTCGGGAAGGCTTTGTCTCGGCCAGTATTGGCATTACCTTCTACCCCGACGACGCCAGCGACGTAAATACGCTGCTCAAGAATGCCGACCAGGCCATGTACGTCGCCAAGGAACAGGGTCGCAACCGTTTTCATTACTTTACCGCCTCCATGCAGGAGATGGCCCAGGCCAAGATGAATCTGATCAATGACCTGCGCAATGCCCTGGCCCGCGATGAATTCCAGCTGGAATACCAGCCCATCATCGAGCTTGCGACCGGTACCGTTCAGAAGGCTGAAGCCCTCATCCGCTGGAAGCACCCGGAGCGGGGCTTGATCAGTCCAATGGAATTTATTCCGGTCGCCGAGGAGACAGGCCTGATCATCGATATCGGCAACTGGGTTTTCCATGAAGCTGCTCGCCAGACGCAGCAATGGCGACAACTCTACCAGCCCGATTTCCAGCTGAGCATCAACACCTCACCCCTGCAGCTGCGCGCCGACGCCAGCAGCCTGGAACACTGGCAGCAAAGTCTTGAATCCCTCGGACTACCCGGAAACGCTCTCGCCATTGAGATAACCGAGAGCCTCCTTATGGACGGCAGCTTTGCCAAGCGGCTGATGGCCATTCACGAGATAGGGGTCGAAGTATCGCTGGACGATTTCGGTACGGGCTATTCATCAATGTCCTATTTGAAAAAGTTCGATATCGACTACCTGAAAATAGACAAGTCCTTTGTGAGCAACCTGCAGAAAGGCTCAAGCGAACTGGCCATCTGCGAAGCCGTTATCGTCATGGCCCACAAACTGGGTATCAAGGTAATTTCCGAGGGTATCGAGACAAGCAGTCAGCAGTCGATACTTGACGCCATGGGATGCGATTTTGGCCAGGGGTATCTGTTCTCGCACCCCGTTTCGGCAGCCGAGTTCGAAAAGCTTTTCAAAGCTCGCCTGAAACCGCTGAGCGTTCAAAACTTGGGATAGTTGCGCCCCGTCGACACTGCCACCAACCGTAAACAACACCGGGAAGATCCAAGTGAACACTGTACTGATTACCGGCGCAAGCCGCCGGCTCGGCCTGTATTTGACTCAGGCCTTTCTCGGGCAGGGCTGCAGGGTAATAGCCCTCACCCGCAAGGCCAGCGCAGAACTTGACGCCCTGGCCTCGGAAAACCTGCATGTTCTGCTGCTCGACTATAACAGCGAGGCCTCCGTCGAAGCCGCCATCGACAACATCCGCAGCCGGTACGAGGCGCTCTCGCTTGTGGTGCACAATGCATCACTGTTCGAGAAGGACGCTGCTCACACGGATGACCTGTGCCAGTTCTATGACGATCTGTACCGGGTGCACATGCGACTCCCGGCCTGCCTCAATGAGGCCCTGCAGCCCCTGCTGTACAACGAAAAAAAGCCTGGCTGCATCGTCCACATCACGGATATCTATGCTGATAACCCCAACCGGGAGTTCGGTCTCTACTGCAGCACCAAGGCGGCACTGGAAAACCTGACGAAGTCCTTCGCCAAGAAATACGCCCCCGGGATACGGGTAAACAGCATCGCCCCAGGGCCCCTGATGTTCCTGCCCAGCCACAAGGCGGAGGAAAAGAAAACCGTACTCGAACAGACGCTATTGCCGGGAGAGTCGGGCTTCGAACCCATCCTCCAGGGCATACGATTTATAGTCGATAATCAGTTTGTCACTGGCAGCAGTATCAAAATAGATGGTGGCCGGTCTGTCGGAAAAATATGATCCGAAGAGTGCGACGCCAGCCTTGTCTGAAGATTCACAGAGTACCTGTTGCAGATAACTTTCGTCGCACGCTGCAAAATAGCTCAGCGAGAATTCGCCGCTGCACATGATAATATCAATATCACAGGTACGGTCCTTGTAACTGCGGTCACTGTCAGCCCGGTCCCGCCCCAGCCGTTCTTCCACGCTACAGAAAAATGCCTTGAGCGATGCCTGATCCTGCTCACTGCTAATGACCAGTAGCGTATTGATAAAGATCTTGTCGGTTACAATGCACTCAGGCTGAGTATAGGTACAGGGGTACACAAATGCTGTTGCGAAATTCTCCAGTAATATTTCCAGGCACTTCGCAATATTAATCTCGGGATTAATATTGGATCCGACCGAAAGGTAGTAGTACATATAACTCAGTTCCCTGTCCTTAAATGGCGCTTTTTTATTCTCAAGCGGCTGGGTCTCACAATACCTTCGCGCCCGGACAACCGTCTCTGGCGCGCGATACCCGCCGCACAAAGTATTACGTGACCTGTCAAACCACAACTCGCCACCATCCCGGACCCGCGCGAATGCCTGCTGACCCGGCCGGCTCTCAGGCGGCTACGTTTTTCAGCACGGTGGCCACCTGGCAGCGCTGCCAGAGCAAAACAACCAGGAACGCCGTCACCAGGGCACAGGCAATCAGCACCACCATAAAACCGACCATTTCCGCGAGCGAACCCATCACGAAGGCACCAAGGGCCGGTACGCCCAGACTTACCACCGTCCAGATACTCAGTACCCGGCCACGGTAGGCATCCGCGACACAGACCTGAATCAGTGCCTGGCAACCGGTGCCGATCATGGTCACCGCCATGCTTACCAGCATGATCATGGCGCCCAGGCCTGCCAGGTCACGTACCCAGATCACCAGCAGCACCACCACCGAACAGAGCAGCAATGAACCGAAAACCAGCTGCAACAGGGATCGCTCGCGTCCGCGCATGCGCGACACTATCACCCCCCCCAGAACAGACCCGACCCCGGCCAGTGCGCTCAGGCTCGCCAGTGTGCTGGCGTCACCATTGATCAGCCGCCCCGAAATCGCCGGCAGCAGCTCCATGATGCTGCGTCCGATCATGCCATCCACCATCGTCAGGATCAGCACCAGACGGATAAGGGGCGAGTTGCGAATCACTTGCAACCCCTGGGACAGGGCCACAAATATGGACTCGGCATGATGCGGCGAGCGCGGAACCTTAATGCTGATCCGCAGCAGAAACAGCGACCCGATGCCAAACAGGACAGCGACCAGCAGAAACGCCGCCGCAGTGGACACCGATACCAGCAGCCAGGCCCCCAACGCGGGCCCGACAATGCGCGAAAGGTTATAGGTTATCGACGCCAGGCCGACGGCACTGGGCAATGACGGCCGTGCCACCAGGTGTGGCAGCAGCACAAGGCGCATGGGGTGCTGCGCCGCCGATACCACGCCGAGCAGAAAGGCCAGCGCCAGTATCCAGTTCAGCGAGAAGACGCCCTGGATATTGGCTACCGCGGCGCTCACGCTGAGTAACGCCTCGCTCAGATAGGCCACCAGCATGCCCTTACGCGGATCAAGACGATCCGCCAGCACCCCGAATACGGGCGACAGGAAGAACGTCGGCAGCAGCATGGCCGCACTGACAGCCCCGACCCAGAGAGGCGACTGCGTCAAATCCCAGGTACTCCAGCCGATCAGAAAGCGGGTAATCCAGGTCGCCAGGGTCAGAAAGGCGCTACCACCAAAATAGAGACAGAATATATGGGATGAGAACGCCGATCGACAGGACGACTGGCTCTCAATGCGTCGTTGAAAAACCATACTGTTCCATAGCTTATTTTTATAACACCACTGTACTTCATTTACCCTGTCATTAGCTATCGAGAAAGGCTCAACCTGTAACGCAACCTACTGTTATTCAAGTTATTTTAACGTCGATACCCATACCCGGGCCTGGCCGAAGGAATACCTGAGGCCTGTAAACGCAAATGGAGCCCTGCGGCTCCATTTGGGTCGTCGAAACGACGGGGTCAGACGTACTCCGGCGGTCTACATGCTCTTGATATCGACATCGCCCTTTTCATTCAGGTAGTCATCTTCATCCTGCAGCAGGAAAGAACTGTCTTCCGGCGGTGCCGCGAGATCCGGGTTGGTATCCGCGCTGAGCTTGATCATCAGGCGCAGGTCGTTGGCCGAGTCCGCATGAGCCAGGGCCACATCGTAGGTAATGGTGCCCTGCTTGTACAACTCGAACAGCGCCTGGTCGAAGGTCTGCATGCCCAGGTTGGTGGATTTCTTGATGACCTCCTTGATCTCGTGCACATCGGATTTGCGAATGAGGTCGGATATCAGCGGCGTATTGATCATGACTTCAATCGCGGCGCGCCGCCCCTTGCCATCGGTGGTGGGCAGCAACTGCTGCGCCACTATGGCCTTGAGGTTCAGCGACATGTCCATCCATATCTGATTGTGGTGCTCCGGCGGGAAGAAGCTGATAATACGATCCAGTGCCTGGTTGGCATTGTTGGCGTGCAGTGTTGCCATGCAGAGGTGGCCTGTTTCAGCGAAGGCCAGACCATACTGCATCGTTTCCTTGGATCGGATCTCACCCATCAGGATGACATCCGGGGCCTGGCGCAGGGTGTTCTTCAAGGCGACGTCGAACGACTCCGTATCGATACCCACCTCCCGCTGGGTAATGATGCTCTCCTTGTGATCATGAATATACTCGATCGGATCCTCGATGGTGATGATATGACCGCGACTGTGCATGTTGCGATAGTCGATCATCGACGCCAGCGAGGTGGACTTACCGGTAGAGGTGCCACCCACGAACAGGATAAGACCGCGCTTTGTCATGGAGAGGTCTTTCAGCACACTGGGCAGGTTCAGCTCGTCCATGGACGGAATACGGGTGGCAATGCGTCGCAGCACCATGCCCGGCGAGTTGCGTTGCATGAAGGCACTGACACGGAAACGCCCCATGCCACGGGCACTGATGGCGAAGTTGCACTCACTGGTGCCCTCGAACTCCGCCAGCTGCTTGTCGTTCATGGTGCTGTACACCAGAGAACGCACCTGGGATTGAGTCAGCGGCTCCTTGGTGAGCGGCTTGATGGTACCGTCCACCTTGATGCTCGGACGGGCACCTGCGGTGACGAACAAATCCGACGCATCGCGATCGATAACTACTTTTAAAAGTTGTGTAAAGTCCACTGGCTGTTACCCCGAGCCTTGTACCCGTCAGAAACTCTGCGGATTCTTTGCTTTTTCCCGCGCAAGTTCGCGCGAGATCAGTCCTTTCTTCAACAATTCCAGCAACGCCTGGTCCAGCGTTTTCATGCCGAAGGCCGCACCGGTCTGGATGGATGAATACATCTGCGCAACCTTGTCTTCACGAATCAGGTTCCGTATGGCCGGTGTTCCAATCATGATCTCATGCGCCGCTACACGACCGCCATTGGTCTTCTTGAGCAGGGTCTGCGAAATCACGCCCTGCAGCGACTCTGACAGCATGGAGCGCACCATGGATTTTTCCGCCGCCGGGAAGACGTCAATCACACGGTCAATGGTCTTGGCCGCCGAGGTGGTGTGCAGGGTGCCAAACACCAGATGGCCGGTTTCCGCCGCCGTAAGCGCAAGTCGAATGGTTTCCAGGTCTCGCATCTCGCCCACCAGGATAACGTCCGGG
>JBFGZM010000206.1:0-6844 GCA_041586815.1 Marinobacterium sp.
GGGGATGCTGGACGCTGCCTGAACAGAGCGGATACAAAAAACGCCGGACCCGGTTGCTGCCAGGTCCGGCGTTTTTTTCGCTCAACTTTTCATTTTTACGCTTTCACCTTTCACCTTTCACCGCGACGCGGGCTTCTCGCTCGGCGCCGGTTGTGATTTCTCGGCTGCCTGACCGCCGCGCATCCAGCGATGGTAGCGCCAGACCCAGTCGAGCAGCCTGTGCGGCGTATGGGCGCGTTTCCATTCTCCGGCGGCGTACTTGTTGGCTTCGGTCATTGTCGGGTAAATGTGAATGGTGCCCAGAATCTTGTTCAGTCCCAGTCCCTGCTTCATGGCCTGCACGTATTCTGCGATCAGCTCGCCGGCGTGGGCGCCAACGATGGTCACGCCCAGAATGCGATCCTTGCCAGGTACGGTCAGTACCTTCACAAAACCGGCTTCTTCCCGCTCGGTGATAGCCCGATCCAGTTCCTTCATATGGAAACGGGTGACTTCGAACGGCACCTGCTGCTCTGTTGCTTCCTGTTCGTTAAGGCCGACGCGGGCGACTTCCGGTGCGGTGAAGGTACACCAGGGAATGACGCGGTTGTCGACGCGAAACTTGCGGAAGCGGCCGAACAGGGCGTTCACGGCGGCATACCAGGCCTGGTGTGCGGCTGTGTGGGTAAACTGATAGCCGCCGGTCACATCGCCTACGCCAAAGATGTTGGGGATGTTGCTGCGCAGGTATTCATCCACCTGCAGCGCGCCGCGCTTGTCCAGTTGTACGCCGATCTCTTCAAGCCCGAGGCCCTGGGCATTGGGGGTCCGGCCCAGCGCGAGTAGCAAGGTATCGAACTCGATACTCACTTCCTGGCCGCCATGTTCGCAGATCAGGCGGTGCTGGCCGTCCGTGGTTTCAAAGCGTCGCATGTCATGGCCGGTCAGTACCTGAATACCGTCTTTTGCGAAATTCTGGGCGACGACCGCCACGGCATCCGCATCTTCCCGGGGCATCAGGCGCTCGCCGCGCAGCACCTGGGTGACATCGGCGCCCAGGCGGGCGAAGGCCTGGCTCAGTTCGCAGCCAATAGGACCGCCCCCCAGCACCAGCAGGCGGCCGGGGTGCTTGCGCAGCTCCCAGATGGTATCCGAGGTGTAATACGGCACCCGGTCGAGACCCTCGACCTCGGGTACCAGCGGGCGGGCGCCGGTAGCGATAACGATGTTGCGGGTGGTCAGGCGCTCGCCGTTCACTTCGACCTCGTAAGGGGAGATCACACGGGCGGCGCCGCTGATGCACTCCACGCCCAGGCCGGTGTAGCGCTCGACAGAATCGTGAGGTTCAACCTTGCGAATGATGCCCTGTACGGATTCCATCACTCGCTCGAAATCGACTACCGGTGCTGCGCCTGGAATGCCCACAGTGTCGGCCTCTTTCATGTCCTGTACGCGCTGGGCTGAGCGGATCAGGGCCTTGCTCGGAACGCAGCCGGTGTTCAGGCAGTCACCGCCCATGCGGTGTTTCTCAATGAGTGCAACCCGGGCCTTTACCGCAGCGCCGATGTAGGTGCTTACCAGACCGCCGGCACCGGCGCCGATGGCAACGAGGTTGTAGTCATAGTGCGAGGGTTTGGCGAAATGGCTCAGGGCACGACGTTGCTTGATGATATCGAGCCCCTTGCGGGCCAGCAGAGGGAAAATGCCCAGCAATACAAAAGACATCAGAATGCCGGGAGACAGGATGCCGGACAGGCTCTCGAGCTGGCCCAGCTGGGTACCGGCATTGACGAACACCAGGGTGCCGGCCAGCATGCCCAGCTGGCTGACCCAGTAGAAGGTCCGTGCCTTGATGGGGGTCAGGCCCATCAGCAGGTTGATCATGAAGAAGGGGAACAGCGGCACCAGGCGCAGAGTGAACAGGTAAAAGGCGCCGTCACGCTCCACACCGCGGTTAAAGGCCCCCAGCTGGTTGCCAAAGCGGCTCTGCACCGCATCCTGAAACAGGTAACGTGACACCAGAAACGCCAGGGTAGCACCGATGCTGCTGGCAAAGGACACCAGTATCACGCCGCTTGCCAGCCCGAAGAGGGCACCGGCGGCCAGGGTCATGATCGCGGCTCCCGGCAGCGACAGCGCTGTGACCAGTACGTAGAGCACAAAAAACAGTCCCAGGGTCTGCAGCGGGTTGTTCTGGTAGTAGGCGTTAAAGTCGTCCTGGCGGGCCTTGAGTTCAGTCAGGCTCAGGTACTGTTGCAGATCAAAGGCAAAGAACAGCGCTATCAGCGCTGCAACAGCCAGGATCAGTATCAGTTTGGTGTTTGTCATGACGCTTGCGGTCCTCGTGCAACAGTCTGTTCAGTATTGGGCTCCATTGTGCAGAGTAAACTGAACTCAGGGTGAATGTCGCACCACTGACTGCGGTTGTCTCGGCCCCGGAGCAGGGCTGCTGTTGGGAGGGGCCTATACTGGAGGCACCGTTAGCGAGAGAAATGGCATGAATACCGAGCAACTGTTTGATCACAGTCTTGAGCGGGTACTGGCCCGTCAGCGGGATGGTCGGGCGTTTTTTGAAGCATTTTATGAGGCCTTTGTCGCGGCCTCGCCCGAGGTGGCGGAAAAATTCCGGCACACCGACATGGCGCATCAGCAGGCGATGTTGCGCAAATCCTTTTATCACCTGCTGAGCTTTTACGCTTCCAGTAATGCCGATTATTACCTCGACAGGGTGGCGATCAGCCACAGCCGCCACTACTACGATATCCGGCCGCCACTCTATGATCTCTGGCTTGAAACCCTGATTGCCACCCTGTGGCGTTTCGATGTGCACTGCGATGCGGCAACGGAGCTCGCCTGGCGCCTGGTGATGGCACCCGGCATCGTTTACATGAAATTCCACTACAACCGTGAGTCGGTTGCGGGAAGTGACAGGGCGGATTCCCACCCGCACTGACGGCTAGTCGTTGATCAGGAAAATCACCAGGCTACGGGGGCCATGTGCCCCCATCTGCAGTTTCTGCTCTATATCGGCACTGCGCGACGGCCCCGTAATCAGGTTGACGGTGCGTGGCATGGCACCTTCGGTAGCACTGCGCAGGCGCTTCCAGGCATCTTCGTAGACACCCACAATGCTGGATGCGTGCAGGATCACCAGGTGATTATCCGGCAGGAAGTTCAGCGTCGTCGGCCTTGTGGCGCCGGAGTGGAGCATCAGGGTGCCGGTTTCGGCAATGCCGGCAAAGCTGCCGGTGAGGCTGGCCAGGTCCCCGGCCCGGGCGACGCGCGCAAGGCGCTGGATATCACCCAGTACCGACCAGTCGAGCTTTTGCAGGGCCGGGTCAGAGTCGCACACCAGTTCGGGAATCTGCTGCTGTGCCAGCCATTGGGCGATGGCCGCGGGGGCCTGGTCAAGACTGTCCAGTTCGATCAGCTCGGCGGCGGCTTCCAGTGCCATGGTTTTGAACAGGGCTATCTGCTCTGGGTGGGGCAACTGGGCGCGGCGCGGAACCAGGTTGTTTGCCCGGGCATCAAGCCGTGCCATGACGGCGGCGCGCTGTTCGGCCGAGGCCTCGCCACGCTTGAGGCCGCGGCGAATATTATTCAGTATTTCAGCCCGGCTCATGACGATTGCTCCTGTTGCGGGTTGTGCGTTTTTTGCTGGGCCTGCCACTGCTGCATGAAGGTCTTGCCACTGGGGGCGGGCATGTCGCGGCCATCGGTCCAGCCTGAGCCCAGCGGTAATCTGTGAATTCGGCCCTTTTTGCCTCCCAGCAGGCGCAAGGCCAGGTTGGTGCCCCGGCTCAGCCAGCGGTACAGCGAGGGTCTTTTGGCAAAGAAGGCCCAGCTTGCGATGCCATAGCGCACCGCTTTGGGGCTCAGGTGCTGTTCGAACTCCCTGTCACGCCAGTGGCGCATGAGCTTGGGCAGCGGAATGCGTACCGGACACACGGACTCGCACTTGCCACAGAAGGTGGAGGCGTTGGGCAGCAGCGCTGCCTGGTCGATGCCCACCATCTGGGGCGTCAGCACCGAACCCATGGGGCCCGGATAAACCCAGCCATAACTGTGGCCACCCACGGCGCCGTAAACCGGGCAATGGTTCATGCAGGCCGAGCAGCGGATGCAGCGCAGCATGTCCTGGAAGTCGCCGCCCAGCATGTCGCTGCGACCATTATCGACCAGTACCACATGGAAGTTTTCCGGCCCGTCCTGATCGCCTTCGCGGCGCGGCCCGCTGGACAGGGTGTTGTAGACGGTAAACTCCTGGCCGGTGGCCGAGCGGGCCAGCAGGCGCAGAAACAGTGTCATGTCCTCAAGCGTTGGTACCACCTTTTCGATGGAGGTCACCACGATGTGGGTTTTGGGCAGGGTCTGGGTCAGGTCGCCATTGCCTTCGTTGGTAACGATCAGGGTCGATCCGGTTTCTGCTACCAGGAAGTTGGCGCCGGTGATGCCTACGTCAGCGGCGACGAACTTCTCGCGCAGCACTTCCCGCGCTTCACGCATCAGCACCGCCGGGTCATCGGATTTGGGCCTGTGGTGGTGCTGGTGGAAGGCCTCGGACACGTCCTCCAGATTGAGGTGAATGGCCGGGGCAATAATGTGGCTGGGGTGGTCACCGCGCAGCTGCAGGATGTATTCCCCCAGGTCTGTTTCCACCGGCGTTACGCCGTTCTTTTCCAGGTGATCGTTGAGGTTGATCTCTTCCGATACCATGGACTTGCCCTTGGTGACGGTTTTGGCGTCTACCTGGCGACAGATATCGAGGATGGTTTTGCAGGCATCATCGCTGCTGCGACACCAGTGTACATGGCCACCCTGTTGCTGCACCTTGCTCTCGAACTGCTCCAAATAAAGGTCGAGATTTTCAAGAATATGGTTTTTCAGGTCGCGGGCTTCATCGCGCAGGGCATCAAATTCCGGCAGCCGGGCCACGGCCTGGGCGCGCTTGACCGGGAAGCCGGCCTTGAGGTTGCCAAGGGCTTTTTGCAGGCTGGCATCCTTGAGTGCGATACGAGCATTTTGCTTGAACGCGGGGCTGGTTATTTGCATGGCTAGGGCTCCGCGTTAAAGTTGCTTGGCAAGGTCGTAGGGAGAAGCCGCTGCCGTGGTGGGCCGTCGCGCTTCAGTTTCGCCAATGGCGGCCAGGTTGCCCTGGTCTGCGAGAATTTCCACCACATGGCGTGTCTGGATGTCGTGCCCCTGGCGCTTGAGCTTGCCGGCCATGTTCAGCAGGCAGCCCAGGTCTCCGCCCACCAGCGTATCGGCTCCGGTAGCCGCGGTATTGGCGGTCTTGTTTTCCACCATGCGGTTGGATATGTCCGGGTATTTCACGCAGAAGGTGCCGCCAAAACCGCAACAGGTTTCGGATTCCTCCATCTCGTTAAGCTGCACGCCGGCGATCTGGCCGAGCAGCGCACGGGGCTGGGACTTGATGCCGAGCTCCCGCAGGCCCGCGCAGGAGTCGTGGTAGCTGATCTGACCGTTGAATTCGCTCTGGACGGCGTGAAACTGCAATACATCCACCAGAAAACTGGTGATTTCAAAGGCGCGGGCTTTCAGGTCCTGGGCCCTGGCGTGCCAGGGGTCGCTGGTTTCGAACAGCTCCGGGTAATGGTGTAGCATGCCGATGCATGAGCCCGATGGCCCCACGACGTATTCATAGCCATCAAAGGCCGCGATGGTCTGGCGGGCGATGTCCCGGGTACTGCTGCGATCGCCGGAGTTGAAAGCGGGCTGGCCGCAGCAGGTCTGGCGTTCGGGTACGGCCACGGTGCAGCCTGCCTGTTTAAGCAGGCTGATGCTGGCGAAGCCAATTTCGGGTCTGTACATGTCGACCAGACAGGTGACGAAGAGGGCGACCTGGGGTGAGCGCTCGGCATTGGGCATGAAAGGTACCTGTTGTTATTAACGGCGATGGCGGGAGCCATTCCCCCCGAAAGCTGGATGAACAATAGAAGCCGGGGGCGGAAAAGGAAATGCTACACTGCTCACTGGTCTGACCAGGGGCAAGGTGAAAGGTGAAAGGTGAAAGGTGAAACGGACAAGGTGCAGCAGCTCTATGCACAGCTCAGCCTTGGCATTGTAGACGGGCGTTTCCTGCCGGGCGAGCTGCTGCCCTCGGAGCGTAGCCTGTGCGAAAGCGCTAAGGTCTCCCGCGCCACGGTGCGTGCAGCCATTGGACAACTGGAGCTTGACGGGCTTATCCAGACCCGCCAGGGGGATGGCAGCCGCTGCCTGAACCTGCTGGAGCCGCACTTCGAGATGCCCGCCGGTGGCGCCGGGGATAACCTGGGCCTGCAGTTGCAGGTACTGGAGATGCGTGCGGCGCTGGAGGGAGAGGCCGCCTATAGCTGTGCCCTGCGTGCCACCGATGAAGAACTGGCCGCCATTGAGCATGAATATGGCTGCATGCTGTTGCGAAGTGAAGGGCAGGGCACCCTCAACAAGGCCAAGGCGGACCTGAAGTTTCACATGATGATTGCCCGTTCGAGCCATAACCTGCTGCTGATTTCCTTCAGTCAGCTGTTCTACAGCCGCTACTTCAACGCCATCTACGGTGTGCTTAACCGTACGCTGAAGCGTTACGGGCGCTATCCTGACGGCATTCGAGCCCAGCACAGCGGGATTTTCCAGGCGCTGATGAGCCGTGATGCCGACCAGGCGCGGCGCCTGGCGACCGAGCATATTCTGTTTACCCGCCAGTTGCTGGAGCAGAGTGACTAGGTTTTGCCGTGGCGCCAAGCTGTCTCCGGCCGTGAACTTTATGAACAGAATGCCCGCAAAGGTTTGAAAAACCAGTATCTCCGCAAACTGGTCAGATTATGGCCGCTTGCCTAATCTGCATCTGTTCCTGATTGGGGCA
>JBFGZM010000207.1:0-6778 GCA_041586815.1 Marinobacterium sp.
CTGCTGGCACGCCTGGCTGACGGCCGCCTGCACGTGGTGCATAGCTTTCACGCCCTGCCACTCTCGGCCATATTCGACGAGCATGTGGTGACGGACTATGCCGCGCTGCAGAAAAAGGTTGCGAAGCAGCATGCGGATGCGCTGGAAAACATGCTCGATGAGCGGGTACTTGTGGATGCTGCCAACGTGCATCAGCTGGAGGGGGAAACGCACCTCACACTGCCGGCATTTGCCGCCCAGCACAGAATTGATGTGATGGTCATGGGATCGATTGCCCGCGGCTTTCTGGATCGACTGTTGCTGGGAAGTACCATCGAGCGGGTTTTCGATGCCATGGATTGTGATGTACTGGCGGTAAAGTCGGCGGATTTTGTAACGCCAGCGTTGAACTGAGCGCGGCCTGGCTGGACTCTGAGACTTAAGCAGAAACGCCCGCGATATCGCGGGCGTTTCGTCATGCGGCCATTATTGCCTGTGTCAGATGTTGAATGTTGCCCATACCGGGGCATGATCGGAGGGCTTCTCCATGCCGCGAATGGCATAGTCGATATTTGCGTCCGTGCACAGGTCAGCCAGCGGCGCTGTTGCAAGGATGGCATCGATGCGAAGCCCGCGTCTGGGCTCGCGTTCAAAGCCGCGGCTGCGATAGTCAAACCAGCTGAAGTGTTCGTTATCGTTGGGTCTGTGCAGCCGGTAGGTATCCTGCAGGCCCCAGTCTTTCAAGCGTTGCAGCCACTCGCGCTCGACGGGCTGAAAGCTGGTCTTGCCATCGCGCAGCCAGCGTTTGCGGTTGACCTCGCCAATGCCGATGTCGATGTCTTCAGGCGAAATGTTAAGGTCTCCCATCACCACCAGTGGCTCGCCAGGGTCGCAGTGCTGCTGCAGGTGGTTCAGCAGATCGGCGTAATACTTGCGCTTTGCCGGGAATTTGGTCGCATGGGCCAGGTTCTCGCCCTGGGGGAAATAACCGTTGATAACGGTCACCTCGGTGCCATTGCTGCTGGCATAGCGGCCGATAATCAGGCGTTTCTGGGCATCGTCATCGTCGCTGAGAAAGCCCTTCTGCACACGGATGGGGGGCTGACGCGAGATCAGACACACTCCGTAGTGGCCTTTCTGGCCGTGGAATTCCACATGGTAGCCCAGCGCCTTGATGGCGTCGGTGGGAAACTCGGGGTCAGATACCTTGGTTTCCTGAATGCCGATGACGTCCGGCTGGTGTGATTCGATGAGCGCAGCCAGCTGGTGCAGGCGGGCGCGTATTCCATTGGTATTGAAAGAGACCAGCTTCATGCCTGGCAGTACTCCTGATGACGGGCGGCGACGCAGTGTAGCATGCCGGCTTGGCCGGCTCATCCCTGCTGTATCCTTGGACTTTTCAGTGAACAGGCGGGCCGGTGGATACGCCATAAAAAGCCGCAGGTCCGCTCAAATGTACCCGATCCCCGGCTGAATAGTCGTGGTATGACGGAGAGTGCAGGTCAATAGTCCTTCGCTATTTTAAGTGTAGGGGCTGGCTATTGGCCTCTGAGCATCGAAGTCTATAGAGTAGGTCGCCATAGACACTGGGCATGAAAATGGAGACGAGTGTGGCGCAGTATGATTTCGATCTGTTTGTAATTGGGGCCGGTTCCGGTGGTGTTCGTGCCGGGAGAATGGCGGCTGCCATGGGCGTTCGCGTCGGTATTGCCGAGGATCGCTACCTGGGTGGCACCTGCGTCAACGTAGGTTGCGTTCCGAAGAAACTCTACGTCTATGCATCTCACTACGGTGATGATTTTGCGCAGGCGCAGGGATTTGGCTGGCAGTCAGAAAAGCCGACTTTCCGCTGGGAGACCCTGCGGGATAACAAAAGCCAGGAAATAGAACGCCTTAACGGTATCTATCGCAACATGCTGGTCAACTCCGGCTGTACCCTGATTGATGGCAGGGCACGCATCGTCGATGCGCATACCGTTGCCGTGGGCGACGAGCAGTACAGTGCCGAACGTATTCTGGTAGCGACCGGTGGCTGGCCGTTCGTGCCGCAAATCGAAGGGCGCGAGCACATTACGACCTCTAACGAAGTGTTTGATCTTGAAGCCTTCCCTGAACGTGTTGTGGTGGTGGGGGGCGGTTATATCGCGGTGGAGTTTGCCGGCATTTTTGCAGGCCTGGGCGCCAGGACGCACCAGATTTATCGCGGCGACCTGTTCCTGCGTGGCTTTGATCAGGAAGTGCGGGAGTTCGTGGCCGAGGAAATGCGCAAGAAGGACGTGGATCTTCGCTTTAATACCGACGTAGCGCGCATCGAGAAGGTCGCCGACGGCAGTTTGCGTGTCGAGCTCAAAAGTGGTGAGGTTCTGGAGGCCGACTGTGTGCTCTATGCCACGGGGCGTGTGCCCAACGTGACAAATCTCGGGCTGGAAAACGTGGCGGTGCGTCAGCGCGACAATGGCGCCATTGTCGTCAATGAAGATTTCCAGACCGATGCGCCGTCCGTGTATGCGCTCGGTGATGTAACGGACCGGGTGCAGCTGACGCCGGTGGCTCTGGCTGAAGGCATGACGCTGGTACGAAACCTGTATGGCGGCAAGGCCGACAAGGTCGATTACGACCTGATTCCCACGGCGGTTTTCTGCCAGCCCAATATCGGCACCGTGGGGCTGACCGAGGAGCAGGCCCGCGAACGGTATGGCGATATTGACGTTTACAGCTCGAACTTTCGTGCCCTCAAGCACACACTGAGCGGCAGCGATGAGCGTACGCTGATGAAAATGATCGTGGATTCAGCGACGGATCGGGTGCTGGGTGTGCACATGGCTGGCGGCGATGCCGGAGAAATCATCCAGGGTATCGCCATTGCCCTGAAGGCCGGTGCGACCAAAGCGGTGTTCGATGCCACCATCGGCATTCACCCGACGGCGGCGGAAGAATTCGTCACCATGCGTCAGAAAACCCGCTAGCAAGTCGCGTGAGCCTGAATCAGGGGCGCCCGTCGTGGGCGGCCCAGTCGGTCTGATTCAGGCTGATGCCCTTGATCTGGGCGAAGACTATATCATCCGGTTCAAGGGCCAGTTCCGTTGCTGCCCACAGGGTGATATGCGCCCACAGGCGATGCCTGCCAATACGTAGTTGTACGGCCATGAGATGACCGTCATCGTCAGGCTGCAATGTTTCGATGCGTGCCGCAAGCACGTTGCGAATGCTGCTGTGCTGCGGTTTTGTCCGCACGATGGATATATCGTTGGCGCGGATGCGCAGCCTCACCTGCTGCCCGGTCGGCATCTCCATGCGGCGTACCCACAACGGCAAGTCCTCCCCCAGCGACAACTGTGTCATTTGCCACTTCGCATCCTGGGATACTACGGTGGCTTGCAGTACGCAGCTGCGCTCCTCCACCGCAAACCACGGGCGCATCTGCGCCGACCCCCAGACGTCCTGCAGCGGCCCGTGAAGCGGTGCGCGTCCCTTGTCGAGCAATACCAGGTGATCTGCCAGGCGCAGGACCTCGTCCAGGCTGTGGCTGACATAAAGAATCGGCAGCTTGATTTCCGCCGCCAGGCGCTCCAGGTAAGGCATGAGCTCGCGCTTCCTGGGCAGGTCCAGCGAGGCGAGCGGTTCGTCCATCAGCAGCAGGCGCGGCTGACTCAGCAGTGCCCGGCCAATCGCTACGCGCTGGCGTTCGCCGCCAGACAGGGTGGCCGGCGCCCGATTCAACAGCGGGCCTATGCCAAGCAGCTCGACGATAACCGCGAACTGCGCAGGATCGGGCCGGCGGCAGCCATAGCGCAGGTTGCCCGCCACGCTGTAGTGCGGAAAGAGGCGCGCATCCTGGAAAACGTAGCCGATCCGGCGTTGTTCGGGGCGCAGCTGTACGCCTGTGGTGCTGTCAAACAGCAGGTCTTCGCCCAGCGCAATACGGCCCTTATCCGGACGGACCAAGCCGCTGAGCATATTGATCAGCGAGGTCTTGCCAGCGCCCGAACGGCCAAAAATGGCGCTGATGCCCTGCATGGGGAGCACGAGATCCAGCTGCATGTCGAGGTCGCCCTGGCGCTTGTCGATACGAATATTCAGCATGTGCCCTCCAGGCGGCGCCGTGTCAGACGCGCCAGCCATTCGGAGAACAGCAGTGCTGCCAGGGAAATGATGATGGCAATGACGCACAGGCGGGCGGCCTCGGCTTCGGCGCCCGGTGTTTCGATAAAGCTGAACATGGCCAGGGGCAGGGTGCGGGTTTCGCCGGGAATATTGGACACGAAGGTGATAGTGGCGCCGAATTCGCCCAGGCAGCGGGCAAAGGCCAGCACTGTGCCTGCCAGGATTCCGGGCAGTGTCAGGGGCAGTGTGATGGTGGCAAAGACCCGCAGTCGCCCGGCGCCCAGGGTGTGGGCGGCTTCTTCGAGGCGGCGATCGACGGCTTCAAGCGACAGGCGAATGGCGCGTACCAGCAAGGGGAAGGCGACCACGGCGGCTGCCAGTGCGGCGCCGCGCCAGCTGAAGCTGAAGCTCAGGCCAAAGCTCTCGTA
The DNA here is from genome assembly GCA_041586815.1 of Marinobacterium sp. Lineage (GTDB taxonomy): Bacteria > Pseudomonadota > Gammaproteobacteria > Pseudomonadales > Balneatricaceae > Marinobacterium_A. The sequence continues at coordinate 4,512 of JBFGZM010000207.1, forward strand.
CAGCCAGCGTCCGAGCACGCCCTGGCGCCCCAGGCCCACCAGCAGCAGGTAGCCGATGACCACCGGCGGCAATACCAGTGGCAGGTGAATCAGGCTGTCAAGCAGTGCCTTGCCGGGAAAACGCCCGCGGGCCAGCAGCCAAGCCAGAAAAATGCCAGGTGGCAGGCTCCAGAGCACCGCGACGCTGGAAATCTTAAGGCTAAGGAGCAGTGCCTGCAGCTCGTAATCACTCAGCATTCAGTGCCCCTGGCGTACTTCAAAGCCATGGCGGCGAAAGATGCTGGCCGCCGCCGGTGTTTGCAGAAAAGCCAGCAGGGCGCGGGCGTCAGGAGAGTCTGCATCGCGCACGATGGCGACCGGGTAGTCGATCGGGCTGTGGCTCTGGGGTTCGAAGTGCCCCAGCACCCGCACTTTCGCACCGATGGCATCGCTGGCATACACAATGCCCAGTGGCGCTTCGCCCCGTTCCACCAGGGCGAGGGCGCCGCGCACATTATTGGCCCGGGCCAGGCGTGGTTCCGCGACGGGCCACAGGCCCAGCCACTGCAGTGCTTCCATGGCATAGCGGCCTGCGGGTACGTGGTCCGGGTCCCCCACCGCAAGGCGACTGTCACCCAGACTGGCGGCCAGATCCCAGTTCGGGGTCAGTTTGATGGCGGCAAGGTTGCTGTCATCGGCAGTCACCAGCACCAGCTGGTTGCCCAGCAGAGTGTGGCGGCTGTCATTGGCTAGCAGGCCTGCATCAGCGAGATAATCCATCCATTGCAGGTTGGCCGACAGGTACAGGTCGGCCGGTGCGCCCTGGGCGATCTGGCGGGCCAGGGTCGAGGACGACGCATAGTTGGCGCTCACCGGTGCGGCATGGGTCTGGCCGAAGGCGTCAAGTACTTCGTCAAGGGCCCGGGAAAGGGATGCCGCGGCATAGACGGTGAGGGGCTCTGCGCTGCGGGCCATGCCTGAAAAAAGGGGCAGGAGTAGCACGAGCAGCAGGGCGAGCAGATGGGCAGGTTTTGAGCGCATGGCGTGACTGTCCGCTAACAGGCGATGAAGGTCTGTGCGGCCTGATGACCGCTGAAGTGATCGATGTATACCAAGGTATATAGCGATGTGCAACGCTGGCACGCTATTGGGCGAGGCCGGATGTTTGTGTCTGTGCCTTGTGGTTTTGCCTGTGATGGGCAGAATAGGCGATCAATACTTTGGTACTTGATGCTCGGCACTGGAGCGCCATGGAACTCGACGTCGTACTCACGCTGTTACAGGACGGCAAATTGCTGGCCAATCCCAAGCGCATAGCCTTGCTGCGCCAGATCGACGCCACAGGTTCGATCAGCCAGGGTGCCAGGCTGGCCGGGTTGAGTTACAAGGCGGCCTGGGATGCGGTGCAGGAAATGAATCAGCGCAGTCCGCACAACCTGGTCGAGTCAGCGGTGGGGGGGCGCGGCGGTGGCGGGGCGGTACTGACGCACCGGGGGGCACGCCTGGTGCAGCTATATGATCTGCTGCGCCAGGTTCAGAAGCAGGCGCTGGCAGCGCTGGAAGATGACAGTATCCCGCTGCACAGCCTGCTGGGCGTGGTGGCGCGCATGTCGCTGCAAACCAGTGCCCGCAATCAGTTCCTTGGCGTGATTGAGCGTATTGAGTCCGCCGGGGTCGATGAGCGGGTCTTTATCAAGCTGGCGGATGGTACGCTGCTCTGCGCCAGCGTGACCCGCCGCAGTCGCGAGCGCCTGGCGCTGCAGCCCGGCAAGGATGCACTGTTGTTGCTCAAGGCTCCTGCAATGGAATTGCTGACACAGACAGGCTCGCAGGACTTGCCGCTCAACCGGCTGGAGGGGCGGCTGAGTGGCGCTCAGGACTGCGGCCAGACTATCGAGTTGCGGGTTCGGCTCAATGGTGGCGATGAAGCCTGTGCGCTGGTATCGCGGGACCAGGCGCGGGGGCTTTTGCCGGGGGATCCTTTGTGCCTGAGCTTCGCGCCAGAGCAGGCGCTGGTGGCGGCGCTGACCTGATAAGGACGGGGCTCCGGCTGGCCCGTGGTATCTCGGGCATGGGGGCAATTTCGGCTTTCGGCCCCGGGGTTGGCACGGCGCGGGGAGGCGGGCTGTTATCAGGCTGGTGTTTCGGGTATCGTTGCCGCACACTTTGTGCATCGAATTGAATGGCCTGAGACTGAAAAAAGCATGATCATCCAACCGAAAATCCGCGGCTTCATCTGTACTACCACCCATCCCACGGGATGTGCCCAGAACGTGCGCGAGCAGATC
>JBFGZM010000208.1:0-6745 GCA_041586815.1 Marinobacterium sp.
AAAGCCTGATATCACGTAGCGTGGCTGACATTGCCATCTCCCATTTATTATTGTGATCAAATATCTACCTCTACGCTCGTGGATTCCCACGGCCGTAAAGTAAGAACCCAATGGCACGGCCACAGTGAGCAGGGCAAACATGAAGGAGTTTAACGCAAACAGCGCCAGAATCGGACCGTCTCGACCCTGGATTTCGACAGGCAAGGCCGTATGGAGGGCTCCAGTCACCCGACGTCGGGGTGAATGCCTACGAGTAAACCATGGCTATCGTCGTGACGCGACCGAAAACGCTGTGAGTTTTCGGTGTAAGTCGCGATTTATCAATGTGATACCCAATACCGGACAGGCTCATTGAATGGGTGCATCACCCACCTGTCTGACACCTCGTCAAGCACTTTGTAGAGCACATACATGGCCGTACAGGGGGACGTTCACAGGCATCTGCTGGTGAACGCGCTTTTCCCTATCGTCATGTCATGACGGCAGGCTGATGCTCCTTGCGCCACTCCAGGACGACCCTAAGGGGCATGCTCGCCAGTGCCTGGATGCGGCGCTATGGACGACCTGAGACCTGATGCAACTGGAACCACCCTGTTATCAAGCCCACCAGTGCTTCCTGCAGCCTCTGCTCGGTGGGCGCCGGTGAGACCTGCTGGTGACCGCAGGCAAGCTGATCTTACCCAGTAATCGTGGACACAGGTTTAAGCGACGTCTCGGGACTCGAAGTCCCTGTCCCAGTCTTCACAATGCGATACAAGACAATGAGTTTGGCTTCTTGCAAGATACCAGTGAAAATTACTATTTTCTATAATTATCAGCTAGTTAGAGATTCTTTAATTAGCAGCCGGTCACTGAAGCAGGTAGGCCACGATGATCAAAAAAGCCTCTAATTATGATATCTGATACCGTTGTACAGTTATTGTAATGCACAGCAGGTCCGCTATAGGTAGCGTAAACAATTACTTTTTGGTTAATATTGATGATACTGGATTAAACCTACGAATAATGAGGTATATCACGAGACCCGGATTGAACCGCCACAAATAGCGGCTGAAATAAATAAAAATTAGACCTACAGGAGAAAAATCATGGTGGACAACAGACCTAGTTTGATATTTGGCCCCCTGTTGAGATTTTTTCATATCATTGCCGCACTTGGTGTATTAGGTTTGGCATTCCTTATTCTGGCCGACGTTATTGGTCGCTCGGTATTTGGCAACCCAGTTCAAGGGGTTCCCGAACTCGTCAAGAATTTAATCGTCGCCATTCTATTTATGCAGCTCCCATATTCTATCTACTCGGGCTCAATGCTTCGCACAACCTTTTTATCCGATCTGCTTCCGCACCGTATAGGAGTTATTCTGAAAAGCATTTTGTACCTGTTGGGTGCCTTGCTGTTTGGCTGCATAGCTTATTCCTCCCTGGACCCATTATTGATTAGCTGGGACATTCTTGAATACGACGGCGAAGGGCTCGTCAAAATACCCGTCTACCCTATTCGATTCGTTATTTTTACCATGAGCACTTTGTCGTCAATCACATATTTGATACTAATCAAAGATAGCCTCTCCATTTTATTTAAAAGTCATGCAACGCAAACCAGAACAAAAAGAAAATTAACACCCAGCACCAGGTCTCAACATCCTTAATGACGGGAAAATACACTTGAATACAAAGGAATAAAAACATCATCACTTTAAATATATAAATAAAAATAAGATATTAGGAGTAGCAGAAATGACAGAAGCAGTATTACTCGCTCTCGGAATAATGATCTTACTCATTGTGTTGGGCACGCATATTGCGGTTGGGCTTGGACTCTCAGCCATGCTCGGCGTCTACTTAATGATGGATAATATCGAAATAGTACTGGCACTCTTGGCCGACACTGCTTACGATGCCGTGCGAAACTACATTTTCGCTGTGATACCCCTGTTTATATTAATGGGAGATATTGTTAGTCGCTCCGGATTAGCGAAAGATGTCTATCAACTCTGTAATCGAATATTAATTTGGCTTCCAGGCCGCCTTGCCGTTTCAACAGTACTCGGTAATGCCATTTTTGCCGCCGTGAGTGGGGTTTCTGTCGCCGCAGCCGCATCGTTCAGTCGAATTGCTTACCCTGAAATGGACAAGTATCGATACAACCGGAAACTGGCGCTTGGGTCCATCGCGGGCAGCTCGGTTCTTGGGATGCTGATTCCACCCAGTATCCTGTTGATCGTTTGGGCAGTAATGACCGAAATGTCTATAGGCGCACTATTCGTCGCGGGGGTTGTACCCGGCCTTGTGCTCGCCGCCATGTTTTGCGGTTACTGCGTTGTTAAGGCATTACGCTCTCCAGAGCTGGCGCCTAACGTTCGACAGGACAAGCGCAAGAGTTCACCTGCCGAGTTGCGCCGCGAACTCTCAGGCGGAGTTGGTGTTGTTGTGCTGGTGTCACTCGTCCTTGGGGGACTGTGGGGCGGGTTGTTTACGCCAACAGAAGCTGCTGGCATTGGTGTGATGGGCGCGCTCGTCCTCGGTATCATCCGGGGCATGAAGGTGCCGGATATCTACCAGGCAGTGCTGCATGCCGGTCAAACAGCTGCACCGATCATGCTGCTGTTGGTCGCAGCGCAGCTGTACTCCCGCATGCTGGCGATGGGCGGAGTGGTACCTGAGCTTCAGCTTTGGGTTACGGCGGCCGAGCTCTCACCATTTTTTCTGATCCTGGCCATGATGGCAGTGTGGCTGGTGATGGGGATGTTTGTTGATTCCGTTTCGATCATTCTGCTTACGATACCGGTTTTCGCCCCCATGGCCCAAATCGCAGGCTTTGATGCTCTGGCCTTTGCCATCTTCGGGATTCTGGTCATCGAAGCCGGCCTTTTGACACCGCCATTTGGATTAGTCTGCTACACCGTTAAAGGGGCCATACCCGACTCCAACGTAACCCTGCAGGACATTTTCTCCGCCGTACTGCCATACGTTGCCATGGTCCTGGTGGTTGCTGCCCTGGTTCTGGTTATACCGGCACTCGCCACCTGGCTGCCCGCAGTGGCTTTCTAGCCTGATGGAACCGCAAAGAAAAACTCATCGAGGCTTTCTGGAATCCAGTAGTGCACAAGATAAAGCACTGACCTCGTCAGAACCGAAAACTGACGTTTAGCTTTACAGCCAATGGCACAGGGCTGACAAGGCAATATAAAAAATATAAGGAGGCAACATGATTCGTGCAGCAATAATTGGCCTGGGCTGGTGGGGCAAAATCATCACCAAAACCCTCGAAAAAAGTGAGAAAATTCGTGTAGTCGCGGCTGTTGAGCCTGACGAGTCCGTCGGTCGGGCGTTTTGCATGGAATCAGGACTGCTCTACCTTCCAAGCTATTCAGCCGCCCTGGAAGAAGACCTGGATGCCATTATTCTTACCTCGCCTCATCGTTTCCATGAAGAGCAAGTTATCCAGGCTGCCACCGCAAAAAAGCATGTCTTTTGCGAAAAGCCACTCTCCTTGTCGCTGGAGAGTGCCACCCGTGCCGTTCAGGCTTGTGTGGCGAACGATATTGTTCTGGGTATCGGTCATGAGCGCCGGTTTGAGCCCCCGATTCAACTCATTCGCAACCTGCTGCAGGACGGCGTGCTCGGAGAGATTCTGCAAATCGAAGGTAACTTCAGCCAAAACAAATTGCTGAACCTGCCGCCGGACAACTGGCGACTGTCCCGAGCCGAAGCCGGCTGCGGCCCGCTGACAGCAACAGGTATTCACCTGCTCGACATGGCACTCAGTCTCGGCGGCGGCGCGCAGAGTATCTATGCAACCAACAAGTCCCTGGCAACGACATTTGAGTCCGGGGATAGCTTCTCCTCACACATCACCCTTGCGAATGGTGCCGTGGCCAATATCAACGCACTACTGGCAACGCCGTTCTACTCGCGGTTCGCGGTGTTTGGGTCACGCGGCTGGATCGAGGTTCGCGACAAATCCCATGTAGAAGCCCCCACTGGCTGGACTGTACTTTCCTCCCTGGGGGACCAGGAACCGACGATGGCCGACTACCCCGCCAGCAAGCCGGTACTTGCCAACCTTGAGGCGTTTGCCACTGCCGTTCAGGAAGGTTCACAGGAACGCTATCCGATTCCTCTGGAGGAAATACTCAATACCGTTGCAGCCTACGAGGCAGCTTACGAATCCACATTAAACGGACAGATTATCCGCCTTGGATCTCGCCCGAACCTGTCGTGACCCAGACAAAACGCCCCTTATATATACCTGTGTTGGCCGTGCAACACAGGTGCCGCTTGGTGCTAAGGATTCCCCTCCTGGCCTTTTAGCTCGGACTATAGCAAGCCGGAGGCCAACTCCTGTCCCCCCTGTGCACACACAGTGCAGGTACTCGACTTCAGCAGTTATCCACTGATGTTGGTCCGATACCAGCCCGTAAAGCCCTGTTACCAGGGCTTTTTTTGTGAGTTAACCAGAGTTTTGGACAGTGGCATTTATGTCAAAATAACGACGTCTGGCGCCCCGCCAGATCTTTCGCGACATCTGTCGCAATCAAAATGCTGAAACCAGTCCTCGAACCCCCTCATGCAGCACTTGCCGATCAGGCACCTCGCCGTGCTGGCCGACTGCGGCCTGCGGTCGCTGGACAATCTAGCCGGGCTGCACAGATTTGATGCCGGGCGGCACCGGAATGCCGTTACGGTGATTTCGGCTCACGGCTGGAAGAGATGGGATATACAAGGTCTCAAGAGCAGGTCATCCGGCGCTGGAGTGCAGTTGAATGTCGCCCTGCAGCCAGGAAGCTGCCCGACAACACTCAACCTGCTACCAGACAGCTGACTTTTTTCACAATGAAAGGTGCTGTTTTTTGTGCTGTTTTTAATCGTCGCAAACTCCTCGGTCTGCGACCCCGCTAAAGCGGTTGTTTACACTGCGTTCCAAGTGTTAAATAGAACCCGTAAATTCGCCTGGAGCTCATTTCCCGGATTTCGCTTCGCTCCTTTCAGGCTACGAGGGTTTGGTGATCGTGAGTCACGGGCGATGGCGATGGCGCAGGTTTGCCTTAAAACACCGCAAAAACCCGCTCATTCAATCGCCGGGGCGGTTGAGCGTGCAAACCCCGAAGGGGTGAAACACAGGGATGTGCTGAACACAACAGTCGGCTCTCGTGATGGCCAAAAGTCACTCGCTCTTGCAAATAGCAACATATCGGTGGAAAACTAGCGCTCTTATCAGCCAGATTCACTTGCGACGAGCGAAATTCCCCGCCTTTTAAACCCATTGGGCGGGCTGCGAGCGTAATACGGCCATGCGTTTCAAGCTCCATGCAAGGCACACCAGCGTCCATTCGTTCCCGGCATACTCCAGTACGGGCAGCAGGAACTGACGAAAGCCCATGACCGCCTTAATGACCTGAACATCGGCTCGACCGTCTGCTTTCCTGGCGCGTAGACCGCCCGGCCCGCATTGATTTTCAGCCTATGCTTCATCTGCTCGACCTGACTGGCCGACCCTGACAGTGGTGTCTGTGCCTCAAAGCGCTCGCGCCAGTTCGGGTAGTGCGCGTCGCCCAACGGCGATCAGTGGAACGGTCCCTGCGTGGTACCAGACGCCAACGTTCTGCGCGCTGAAATAGCCGGAAACGGCCAAGAATGGCTCAGGATGATTCAGTCCCTGGGGGGAGCGATTGAAGCTTGGCCAGCATCGGCTCGACCTGCTTGTCGTTGACCGTCTGCGTCACATGAGTCGCCAGGATTGGCGGGGATTCGGTATCAACCACCGCCTGGGCATTATCTCACTGCTCGAATCCCCCAGGGAGCCTTCACGATGCGGGAGTCTTCGCGGGTCAGATTGATCTGACAGATGCCCCTCGCAATACGCGTAGCCTTCTCGCTGATACTCGCCGCATATACGCTCGCCGTTTCCGTGCAAGTACCGGGCTTTAAAGATATGCGCCTTCTCACCCACGGCGTCCGCCTCGTATGAGGTTTCTGTTCGTCGGGGCAGTGGCGGACTTTCTCTGCCAAGTCATCCGGCCGCCACCACGCGGAACCGGAACAGCGCCATGGCTGACCCAGGCACTCAAAAAAAAGCCTCGTCAATTGATGAGGCAAAGTTGCGGGATGCAAATTGGGCGCTGTTGATGCCTAGGCGCATCAGCAGCAAAAAAGGACAACAGACAGTTAAAGAGTCAGGTGGTTCGCAGCAGGTTGAGTATTGTCCGACAGCCTCTTGGCAAGATGTTAGTGGCGCCCCTCCCTGGCCGCCCCTTGCAGATCTCCGTCGATCATCGTCGCGCAATCACAACACAGAGCGACTCACTGCAGCTTTTGGTTATTGGTCGATGAGCCCCCGCAGAACGTCTGTAAAGTTATCGATCTGAGTGTCGCTGAAGCGACCAAAAGCTTCTGCGGCATGGGATTCTGCCAGGTCCCAGCACTGACTGGCCTTTGTTTCTCCGACAGCCGTCAGGGCATACCCATCACCGTCTGCAACGATCATGCCGCGCTCAGTCAGGTTGAGCAGCGCTTCGCGCACTTCAGGCAACGGGGCACTGAGGTATGCCACGAATCCTTCCGCATCCACGCCGGTCAATTCATTCATCATCACCAATGTGCGAGCTTCAATTAGGCTGAGCTCCAGCGTCTCAAGTTTTGGACGATAGCGCTCCTGATACGCACGTACGGCCTGCAACATCAGGAAAAACTTATGGTTGCCCATTCGGCGTTCGGCCAGGCTTTTTCCAGCGCCTCCATCTTC
>JBFGZM010000209.1:0-6713 GCA_041586815.1 Marinobacterium sp.
AGGGATTGCTGCGCCAGGGAAATGCTGGCGGGCGCTAGCGCGGCTGGCCATTATGGCGGATCAGTTGCCCCGCAGCATGCGCATGAAGTCTTCTATTGGAACGGGTGGGTTGAAGCGAAACCCTCGAGAGTCCTTGCGCCTGGTCGGGCTTGTGATGCTCTGATGTTTTGGATCAGTGATACCCGAGGTTTTGGATCAGTTGCCTCTCAGCATCCGCATGAAATCTTCGATGGGCACCGGGGGACTAAAGAAATAGCCCTGCACCTGGTCGCAGTCATGGCGGATCAGGAATTCCAGCTGGGTCTTGTTTTCGACGCCTTCGGCGATGACTTTTTTCTGCAGGTTGTGCGCCAGATTGATGATGGCGCGCACGATTTCCTCATCATCCTTGCTGTGATTCACACCGGCGACGAAGGACTTGTCGATCTTGAGGGTGCTGATGGGCAGCTTTTGCAGCAGGGAAAAGGATGAATAACCGGTGCCGAAATCGTCCAGCGAGAAGTCGATGCCCAGGGTGCTGAGCTCCTTGAGGCAGCTCTGCACATGGGCTTCGTCCGAGAAGAGTGCCGTTTCGGTCAGTTCAAACTCGAGCCGGTGCGGGTCTATCTGGTTCTTGTCGATGATGCGTCTGATTGTCTTGGCGAGAAAGTCATCCTTGAACTGTCGAAACGACAGGTTGACGCCAATGCTGCCATAGCGGAATCCGGCTTCCTTGAACTTGAGCATGTCCTGGCCGGCCTGGTGGATGGCCCAGTATCCCATGGGCACGATCAGGCCGGTTTTTTCGGCAATCGGGATAAACTCGTCCGGCTGCACCAGCCCGCGCTCCGGGTGGTTCCAGCGCATCAGGGCTTCGGCGCCGATGATCTTGCCGGTGCGCAGGTCGATGCGCGGCTGGTAATAGAGCACGAACTGCTCCTGGCGCAGCCCGCTCCAGAGCTCCGGTTCCAGGGTTATCTGGGTGGCAGGATCGGTATCCTTGTCGATTTCGAAGATGGCGTAACTGCAGCCATGCAGTTGCTTCGCCCGCTGTCGTGCCTGGGAGGCCTGGCGTATCAGGGAATCCAGCTCCCGGCTATGCTCAGGGGCAAAGGCCACCCCGATACTGCTGGGCAGCATGACCTCGCGCTCGTTGCACTGGTATGGGTGGCTGACATGCTGCATGAGCCGCGCAATGAGTTCCAGGGTGCTGGCGCGCAGATCCGTGCCCTGTTCCGCCTCCAGGATAATGGCAAATTCGTCGCCACCAATACGACACAATTGTTCTTCGTGCAGACAGGCCTGCAGTCGCTGGCTCAGCTGGCGCACGACATCGTCGCCGGCGGAATGGCCAATGCTGTTGTTGAATTTGCGGAAGCCGTCCAGGTCCACAGTGATCAGCGCAACGTTGCATTGATTGCTCTCGATGCGAGCCAGGGCTTCAAGCAGCTGACGGTAGAAAAATTGCCGGTTGCCGATGGCCGTGAGCGGGTCGGCATGTCGCAGATAATCGATCTGGGCATGCTGGCGCTGGCTGCCCAGGACGTAGCGAATGGCGCGCTGCAGGGTATCGGCCGCCAGGGTACGCAGCGGCAGGTAGTCGGCCACGGCCTGATTCAGCAGCTTGCGGCCGGTCAGGTCGTTGATGTTGTCGTCCAGCACAATGATGGGAATGCTATTGTTGCAGCGCTTGAAGGTCAGGAGCGTAGCGTTATCGAGCAGGTGGCTCACCGGAAGGCAGAGAAACAGCAGATCGATTTTCTCGCAGCCAATCAGCATCAGTGCCTGGCTGACGTTTTCACAATGTTGTAACTCATATACATGTTCAGTATTCAGCAGGGCCCTGATCCGATCCGATGTCTGGTGGTCATCGGCGACGATCAGCAGCTTGATCACTGACTCGCTGGTTTGCCGCTGGACAGACTGCATTCGGTTAATACCCCACAAATAGACAGCATTGCTCAGGTGCGCGCGCTCGCATGCCGCTGAAGCCTGGTGAGGGATCCTTTGTGCTTGTGTGGCCCTGTTCGTGGCATAATACACCGTCCTGCACGATTGCAGGACAAATTTGGCACGACGCACGAGCAATACAAATGACAGCAAAAGCCTGCTTAATCAGGCAATTGTTATTGTCATTGCAGTCAATCCTTGAATGCATCCAGAACCCTGCCGGGTCCCGGATTCCCCTTCCGATATTGACCGTTAGCGGCCGTGTTCCCTTCTGCTTTAGCATTTTTTGAACATTGACTCATGAGCAAGCTCAATCCCAGACAGAAAGAAGCCGTGGAGTATGTGGGTGGTCCGCTGCTGGTACTGGCCGGTGCAGGCTCCGGCAAGACCAGCGTCATCACGCGCAAGATCGCCTATCTCATTCAGAAATGCGGCGTTGAAGGGCGCCATATTGCGGCTGTCACCTTTACCAACAAGGCATCCCGTGAGATGAAGGAGCGGGTCGGCCAGCTGGTGAAGGGCAAGGAGGCCCGTGGCCTGACGGTATCGACCTTTCATAACCTGGGCCTCAATATCATTCGCCGCGAGCATCGGATTCTGGGACTGAAGGCAGCGTTTTCACTGTTCGATGACCAGGACAGCAAGGCGCTGCTGCGTGACCTGATGCTGCATCAGAACGAGGATGCCGAGCAGGTCGACAGCGTTCGAAACCAGATCTCGAACTGGAAAAACGACATGCTGGAGCCGGCCCAGGCCCTGGCACAGGCGGTCGGGCCGGACGATATTCTGGCGGCCCGGGCCTATGATGCCTACGAGATTCATCTGCGCGCCTATAACGCGGTGGATTTCGATGACCTGATCCTGATTCCGGTACGGCTGTTTCAGAATCATCCCGAAGTGCTGGAGCGCTGGCAGGGGCGGATCCGCTACCTGCTGGTGGATGAATACCAGGATACCAACCTGTCGCAGTATCGCCTGGTTCGCCAGCTGGTGGGGCACCGCGGCGCACTCACGGTGGTGGGTGACGACGACCAGTCGATCTATGCCTGGCGTGGCGCCCGGCCGGAAAACCTGGTTCAGCTCAACGAGGACTTTCCGAGCCTGAAGGTAGTCAAGCTGGAGCAGAACTACCGCTCCACACGGCTGATCCTCAAGGCCGCGAACACCCTGATCGCCAACAACCCCCATGTGTTCGACAAGACGCTGTGGAGCGACATGGGCTTTGGCGACCCTATCCGGGTGATCTACAACCGCAATGAAGAAACGGAGTGCGAGCGCATCGCCACCGAAATTCTGGATCGTCACCTGCGCAAGGCCACGTCTTTCAAGGATTTTGCCATTCTGTACCGGGGCAACTTCCAGGCGCGCCTGCTGGAGGTCAAGCTGCAGGCCTATCAGGTGCCCTACAAGCTGAGCGGCGGCACCTCCTTCTTCTCCCGTGCGGAAATCAAGGATGTGATGGCCTACCTTAAGGTGCTGATCAATCCCGATGATGACAACGCTTTCCTGCGCATCATCAATACGCCCCGGCGCGAAATCGGCCCCAATACCCTGCAAAAGCTCGGTACCTACGCCTCGGAGCGCCAGGTCGGGCTCTATGCGGCCTGTGATGAGATGGGGCTGGAGCAGGTACTGCCAGCCCAGGCCATCGATCGGCTGCGGCGTTTTCGCGACTGGATGCAGCGTATCTACCGCCAGTGCCAGGAGGGTGATCCGGTGGATGCCATCCGCGAAATGGTGCGCGATATCGATTACGAAGGCTGGATTCGCCAGAATACCGCCAGTGAAGCGGCCGCCGACAAGCGGGTGCAGAACGTCTGGTTCCTGCTGGATTCCATTCGCTCCACGCTGGATCGGCTGCGTGAAGATGATCCCGATGCCGGCATCGAGGAAACCATCACCCGCCTGATACTGCTCGACCTGCTGGATCGCCAGGAGGAGGAAGACGACTCCGACCGGGTACAGCTCATGACGCTGCATGCCTCCAAGGGACTGGAGTTTCCCCACGTCTTCATGATGGGCATGGAGGAAGAGCTACTGCCGCATCGCAACAGCATCGAAACGGGTACCATTGAGGAAGAGCGGCGGCTGGCCTACGTGGGCATTACCCGGGCGCGGGAAACCCTGACCATGACCCTGGCTCGCCAGCGCAAGCAGTATGGCGAGATGGTGGACTGCCTGCCCAGCCGGTTTCTCGACGAAGTGCCGCAGGAGGATCTGGTGATCGAGGGGCTTGAACGCAACCAGGATCAGAACAGGGCGCGGGGCAAGGCGACGCTCAACAGCCTGAAGAGTCTGCTCGACAGCTTCTAGCCGGTTTTAAGGAGTTGCAGATGAATGCAGTACGAGACAAATGGAATCAGCGCTACGGCGCCCGCACTGCAACAGCGCCCGCCACGCCGGCTTTCGTGACCGAGATAGCGGCGACTCTGCGACCGGGCGCGGTGCTGGATGTTGCCGCGGGCGATGGCGCCGCGAGTCTGGCACTGGCGCGGCAGGGCTTTGCGGTGACAGCGGTGGATATTGCCGAGGTCGGCCTGACCCGCCTGGCAGGCTTTGCCGCCGCCGAACAGCTGCTCATCCAGACCCGTTGCTGCGATCTGGCGCAGCCGAACTGCCTGCAGGCGCTGGGGCCGTTCGACAATATACTTGTGTGCCGCTACAAGCCCGAACCCGAGCTCTGGCCACAGCTGGTGGCGGCCCTGGTCCCCGGTGGTCTGCTGGCGTTCAGCACCTTCAACCTGCAGCAGCATGAAAAACACGGTTTCCCTGCCCGCTTCTGCGTGCACCCGGGTGAACTCAGGAATATCGATCCAGCACTGGAACTGTTGCACTGCGCGAGTGAACAGCGCGGTGCAGACTGCTTCGATGATTACCTGTTCCGCCGGCGCTGATCAGGCCTCGAACAGCGACTCGATTGCCGGCGAAATATAGGGCCGTCCGCGGGCGTTCAGTGCGGTACCGGTCACCATACCTTCCAGCATGACCTTGTCATCTTCCAGGCGGATAACCCGCTGGCGAAAGCCGAAGCGGACCTTGCCCAGGCGCTCGATCGTGACCTCAACCGCAAAGCGATCGCCACTTTTCAGGGGTGCCTTGTAATCCAATTCGCTGCGAATCACCACCAGGTGAATACCGTCGCGCGTAAGGACGGCGAAATCCACGCCCTTTGCCAGCAGGTACTCGTGGCGGGCATGTTCCAGATAGTTGAAATACACGCCGTTGTTGACGATGCCCTGCATGTCCAGTTCATAGTCCCGTACCTGGAACTCGAGGCGAAATGGCTGTGTCATGGGGTTTCCTGTGTCGTAGTAGAATCGGTTAACTGCCGGCAGATCCAGGCATGGGCCTCCACCAGGTTATTGACGATGGCCGTGGCGGTGGAAAAATCATGGCTTTGTGCCTCAAGGCTGCGAATGGCCACAACGCGCAGACCCGCAGCCCGCGCGGCGCGAACCCCCACCTCGGTATCCTCCACGGCGATACAGTGCTGCGCTTGCAGTTGCATCAGTTCCAGTGCCCGCAGATAGCCGTCCGGGGCCGGCTTGTTGTGGGTGACTTCATCACCGGTGACAACATGCTCGAACAAAGGCTCCCAGGCGTGGCCGCGCAGGGATGCCTGCACGCAGTTGCGCTGCGAGCCGCTGACCAGGCCCAGACGCAGCTGGCCGGCGAGGTCGCGCACCACCGTATCGGCACCTGGCATCTGTGGGAAGAAAGATGTGGCCAGATAGGCTTCGTTGGCCGCGAGCTTGGCGGCAACCAGTTCGTCGAGACTGGCATCGGGTCTGAACAGCTGCAGGATGTCGGTGGCGTTCTGCTGGATGGGCACACCCAGCATGCGACTCCAGTAAAGCTCGTCGCTGATACTCAGTCCCCAGGGCTCCAGCGCCTGACGCCAGAGCTGCAGGTTAACGGCCTCGGAATCCACCAGGGTGCCATCATGGTCAAACAGAATCGCCTGCAGTGTCATCCGGGTGCTCCTTGTCCCTAGTTTCGATTGACGCGCACTTTAGCATATTCCCGCTTGTGCGCTCAGGCGCCGGTTGTGCCAGCAGGCTGTCATGGGATGGTCATGTTTACTGGCTAGGATGCACGCCATTCTTTCAGGAGGAAGTGCCATGAAACCCACACAGTCTGATGTCAACGCCCAGGATACCGATGGCCTGGAACGCACCGGTTTTGATGCCCTGGTCGACAAGGCCCTGAGCCGTCGCAGCCTGCTCAAAGGTGGCATGGCCGCCGGCATGCTCGGATTTTTCAGCCTGTCTCCGGTTGCCCAGGCGGTTGCTGCCGCGCTTGAACCCTCCAGGCTGATGGGCTTTGCGGGCATCCCGGCGTCCACCGCCGATGCAATCACCCTGCCCGCCGGCTACCGTTCCTCGATCCTCATGTCCTGGGGTGACCCGGTCATGCCAGGCGCACCTGAGTTTGATCACAAGGGTGGCAACACTGCCGCTGACCAGGCGCTGCAGTTCGGTGACAACACCGATGGCATGTCCCTGTTCCACTTCAGCAAGGCCGATGGCAGCCTGGACATGAACCGCGCGATGCTGGCGGTGAACAACGAATACACCAATGGCAAATACATGCTGGCCGAAGGTGAAGTCAAAAACGCCGACGATGTCGCCAAGCTGCAGGCCGCCCACGGTGTCACCATTGTTGAAGTGCGCCGTACATCGGGCAATGCCTGGGAGTACGTGAAGGATTCCGCCTACAACCGTCGCCTGCACGCCAACAGCGAATTCATGCTGACAGGCCCCGCCGCCGGCCATGAGCTGATG
>JBFGZM010000210.1:0-6701 GCA_041586815.1 Marinobacterium sp.
CTTGCGCGCCACCCAGGGCAGCTTGTGGGTCTTGATGTGAGGGCGCACACTCAGCCCCCGCCCATCGCAATAGGCCTGAAAACCGTGGATATTGGCATCCAGGATGGCTTCGTCGATCAAAAC
Organism: Marinobacterium sp.; assembly: GCA_041586815.1. Taxonomy (GTDB): domain Bacteria; phylum Pseudomonadota; class Gammaproteobacteria; order Pseudomonadales; family Balneatricaceae; genus Marinobacterium_A. Next base: position 124 of record JBFGZM010000210.1, read on the forward strand.
ACAGGGCGTGTCCAGTTGCGGGTACAACATCAGTTCTTCTCCATTACATCATCTGCAATATTCAATCGCGGATACAGCATCAGTTTGGCTCTATTACGTCATCTACGAGACTATGGGGGTTCTCCACAATCGGCCAGATCGCCCGGGTCATCTTGCGATAATCGTTGGTAATCGGATTACTGGGATACGGTGCGCCCGCATCACAGTAAACAATGTGATCGCTGATGGCTGCGAAGGCATCGTAAAAATGATTGGTCGACTTGATCAGCAGAATCGGCTTCTGTGCAGGGTCTATCCCCAGGTTGCTGAACAGGTCCGGCGAAAAGGCCTGTGAACGGTTGCTGTTAAGCACCACATCAATGGCCGTGTCAGCAAGGCGGATACAGACGCTGTCCCCCAGCGGTACCACGCTGTCGCCAAAACTCTGCACCGCATCACGCACCACCGTGCGGATCTCCACCCAGGCATCCATTGGTGCGCCGGCGTTATCCCCGGCCTTGCCACCAAAGCGCAGCTTGATCCTGGCGCCCTCTCCCGCTGCAACGCAAAAGCGCACCGCCATCGGGTCCCAGATGGTGCCTACCGCCGCATCAGCCACGCCCATATCGAGCATTTTCTGCAATACCAGGGTTGAGTCCCCAGCCACACCGCCGCCGGGATTGTCCCAAACATCGGCGATAACCACCGGCCTCGATGAAGATTCCTGCGCCTCTGCAATCGCCTGTTCAGGGGCGATATAAGGCGGTCGGGTCTTGCCGCGAAACGAAAACAGCTCCATGCCCAGGGACTGCGCCAGATTGTCGGCGCGGGCCTGGTCATTGTCGGTAATCACCAGCAACCGAGTGCCCATCTCCGGCACATCGCCGGCCATGAAGCCGTGGATGACGGAAATCGACAGTACCCTGGGGTCCTGCTCCAGCTGATGCAGCCGGTTCACAAAGCTGCGCATGGGTTCCAGACTGGTGGGCAGCACCTCGATCATCTTGCAATCGAATACCGACGCCGTGGGGGTAATCTCCCCCTTGACATGGCGCACCGCCAGTTCCACCAGATCCCGGGCACGGTCAACAAAGTCGGTATGGGGAAACTCCTTGAACGCCAGCAGGATATCCGCCTGTGCAACGCGCTTGGCCGTAAGATGGCTGTGGGGATCAAACTCGGCCGCTATGGTCACCGTCGGCCCCACCAGCGCCCGAACCCTCTCCAGCAGATCACCTTCGCAGTCGTCATACCCATCGGCCACCATGGCGCCGTGCAGTCCCAGTATCACCGCATTCACCGGCAGAGCCGCACTAAGCTGTTCGAGTATTTCATCGCGCAGCAACTCATAGGTGCTGCGGTTCACCAGCCCCCCTGGTTCAGCCCAGGCGGCGGTGCCTTCGATCAGTTCCCAGCCCAGGGTCGGGATTTTCTCGCGGCAGGCAATAAAGGGCGCACTGCACAGCGTTGGCGTGGCCGGATGGTCACCGGGAGCGGCATAGAAGCTTTCCTTGAAGGACGCCAGATCCGTGAAGACCGGCGAAAAGGTATTGGTCTCGGTGGCCAGTGAGGCTACAAAAACTCGCATAAAACACCTCGAAAGGTTGGCCCCGAGCGGGGGTCCGGGGCCTGGGGACTTAGTTCAGATACAGCGTGTCGTTGGCCTGCTGGGTTTCATTCAGGAACAGATCCAGCAGTTCGACACCCTTGCCATCCTGCGACTGGCGGATTTCCTCAATGACCACCGGCTGCGTTGCTTCACGGAAACGTTTGTGTTCCGTCGCAGACAAGGCGTTAACCTTCATGGTTTTCTTGAGACCTTCCAGACCACGCTCCGAGGCTTCGATCACCCGGGACAGGCCTCGACCGGCGACAATGCCCGACTGGACTGCAAAATGGACGATTTTTCGCTCCTCATCGGTCAATTCATCGTAGAAGGCCTTGTTCAGCATCAGCGTATAGGGCGCAAACAGATGGTTGGTCAGGGTCAGGTATTCCTGCACCTCGTCAAACTTGGCGAAGGTGACTGTAGGCACCGGGTTCATCTGGCCATCGATAACGCCAGTCTGCAGGGATGAATAGACCTCGCCCCAGGCCAGTGGATAAGCCTCGCCACCCAGGGACTGAATAATCTTCTGGTGCGTCGGCAGGGTCATGGTGCGAATGCGAATGCCCTTGAAGTCTTCCAGGGTATTGATTGCGCGTTTGGAATTCGTGACCGAAAAGAAACCACCGGTATCGGGAAACCCAAGCACCCTGACGTCACCCAGGCTGGATTCGATGTCCCCGGCCAGGGCCTTGCCAAAGGTGCCGTCCAGCACCTCGTAGGTCGAGGCATTGCTGGTGAATGCAAAGGGTACATCGAGCACACCGATGCGCGGGTAGTAGCCCGCAAGAGCTCCGGTCGATGACAGGGTCCCCTGGATCTGGCCGTCCCGAACCATCTGGATATGTTCCTTGGCCGAGCCCAGCTGATTGCTGGGATACACCTCGACCTTGATCTCGCCATTGCTGGCGGCCTCGACAATATTCTTGAACACGCCGGTGAAGGCATGGGCCGGGTTCTCCATCATGTCCGCCTTGTTGTCGTGGGCGAAGCGCAGCACCTTCTCGGCATTGGCCGTCAGGGGCATGGCTGCCAGCGAAGCCAGCAGGGATGTGGCGGCGATAGAGGTGATTATTTTCTTCATCGACAGTCTCTCTTTGGTTTCAGATGGATAAATGGCCGTAGCCTCAGCATTCAAGCCGGCTCAGTAACCCAGCAAACGCGGGATAAAGAGCGTAACTTCAGGGGTAAAGGCAAGAAACATCAGCAGGATCAGCTGGCCGATCAGAAATGGCATCAGTTCGGCGGATATACGCTCCAGCCGCTCGCCGGTGACCGACGACAGCACAAATAGGCAGGCACCCACGGGCGGCGTCATCAGCGATATATTCAGCGCCAGTACAAAGATGATGCCGGCATGCAGCGGATCCATGCCAATCTGTTCGGTCAGGGGCACCAGCACCGGGGCGAGGATAATCAGCATGGCGTTGATGTCCATGATCATGCCCACCACCAGCAGCAGGCCGATAATCAGCAGCAGGATCACGCCGGGATTATCCGACAGCTGACCGATAAAGGTGGCGATCAACTGGGGAATCTGATTGAAGCTCAGCCACCAGCCAAAGATCGAGGCCGCACCGATAATCAGATAAATCACCGCCGATATCTGTGCGGTACTGATCAGCATGCGGAAAAGCGCGGAGAAACTCAGGTTGCGGTACACCACCGCACCAATAAAGAGTGCATAGGCCACGGCAACGGAGGCCGCCTCCGTCGGCGTGACGATACCGCTGACAATGCCGCCCAGGATAATCATGGGCATCAGCAGCGCCAGCAGCGATCCGCGAAAGTGACCCAGAAGCTCGCGCAGGCTGGCACGCCGGGCGGCCTTGGGCAGATTCTTGCGCTTGGCGAACACGCCGATAATGGCCATGCACACCAGACAGATGAGCAGGCCGGGCAAAATACCGGTGGCGAACAGGCCGCCGATGGACACGCCCATCAGGGATCCATAGACCACCATCAGGCCGGACGGCGGAATGGTCGGGCCGATGATGGAGCCGGCGGCGGTTACGGCGCAGGCATAAGGGCGGCTGTAGCCCTGATCCACCATCGCCGGCACCAGGGTGCGGCCAAAGGCGGCGGCATCGGCGGTAGCGGCTCCGGTTATGCCGGAAAAGAACACCGATGCCACCATGTTGGAATGGGCCAGTCCGCCGCGAAAATGCCCCACCAGCGCCTGGGAAAACTGCACCAGACGGGAGGTAATGCCGGTGTGGTTCATGATTTCACCGGCCAGGATAAAAAACGGCATGGCCAGGAACGGAAAGATGTTAAGGCCGTTGAATACCTTCGCCGGCGCCAGCGAGGCAAAGTGCAGCCCGCCGATGCTAAACATGCCGGCCAGGCCCGCCAGGCCCAACGCCACACCTACGGGTGTACCGATAATCAGCAGCACCACCAGAATCAGGGCGATCGTCATTGCGTCACTCCTCTGTATTGTTGTTATGGGTCACAGCGACGTCCATGCCTTGACGCCGCAGCCCCGTAGAAACCGTCGCTACTATTGCAGCTGCAGTGCCTTTTCCGAATCTGCCGCGGGCTCCAGCGTATCCGTGCCGCAATCCCGCAGCAGCGCCAGCAGGCTTTGCAGCGCCGCCAGCCCGAAGGCCACCGGAATCGCGCCGTAGGGATAGGCCATGGGCAAGCCGAAGACCGTAGAAACCTGCTGCAGCCCCTTGATCACGAGCTCCGTGCCGGAGAAGGCCAGGTAACCGAAAAACAGCAGCGACAGCAGGTCCACCAGAATTCTCAGGCCGCGCTGCAGTCGCGCCGGCAGATGCTGCACGACCGTGGACAGGCCAATATGTTCACGGCCCGCCGTACAGCAGGGAACCGCCAGCAGGATTGCCCAGATCATGATGTAGCGGGCCAGTTCCTCCACCCAGCTGATCTGCCAGTGCAGCAGGTAGCGATCGAGCACGGCGATCCACACATCCAGCAACAGCACAGCCATCAGCACACCGACAACCCTCTGATTCAGCAGGTTGATCCTGCCACTGAGCTGGGTACTCAGCCTGTGATACCTGGTCATAAGAAGACCTCTGCATTTGTTGTTTATGAACACAATCTTCACTTTGTGGTTGAAATATGACCTTGATCAGGGTAAAAATCAACTACGAATCCACATAAAAGAAGATTTTCTTCATTTTTATATTCAGGAGTATCTCTATGTCTATTGAACGTTTTCGTCTCGCAGGTCAGGGTGCCGGTGGTCAGGAACTGCCCTTTGCCAAGGCCACAAGAGCGGGCGGCTTTCTGTTTGTCTCGGGCCAGGTTGCGCTGGAAAATGGGGAAGTGGTTGAAGGCGGTATCGTGACCCAGACCCGCAAGGCCATCGAGAATGTCAAAGCCATTCTGGAGGAAGCCGGCTACGGTCTGGAGGACGTGGTCAAGGTCAATGCCTGGCTGGACGATCCGCGGGATTTCTGGAGTTTCAACGGCGTTTTCAAAGAGTACTTCCAGGGCCACCCACCGGCACGCTCCACCGTGGTGTCGCCACTGGTAGTGGATGCCAAGGTTGAAATCGACGTCACTGCGTATAAAGACCCGCAGTAACCTGCGGCACTTGCGATAGCCCCGGTTGAGGACTCTGCACTCGCTGGGGTTTGCGCACCGGGGTGTTATACTCACCGGGCTTTTTTCAAGCCCGGCTGGGCGGCGCGCTAAAGACAACAGGCTGTTTTTCTAGGAAGGGGAAACCGATCATGACGCCACCGGCAGCCCCCGATATCGTTTCTGCGCTCAAGGACAATGTCAGTTCCATGAGCAAGGCGGACCAGCGTCTGGTGGAGGTTATCCTGTCGGACGTCGATCGCGCTGTACATGCCAGCACCACCGAACTGGCCGAATGGTCCGATACCAGTACCCCCACAGTGACGCGTTTTTGCCGCAAGCTGGGATTCAAAAACCTGCGCGAATTCAAGGTTCACCTGGCCCAGGCGCGCGCCGTCGGTGTACGGTTTCTCGCCGGGCAGACGTCGTCCGGCAACCATTCGGAGGCCGCCGAGCAGGTGGTACGCCGCGCCCAGCAGGCGCTGGAAATGCAGCTGGCCCTGTTTGACAGCGAGCATATTCAAACGGCGGTCAGCGCACTGCAGCAGGCTGGACGCATCGCCGTGTTCGGCAGTGGCGGTGGCGCCACCATTGTGGCCCAGGATGTCGAACACCGGCTGTTTCGCCTCGGTCTGGCGGTAAATGCCTACCAGGACAGCCAGATGATACAGATGGTTGCCGCCACCCTTAAAAAGGGCGACGTACTGCTCGCCATCTCCACCTCGGGGCGCTTTGCCGACCTGGCCAATGCCTGTGATATTGCGCGCAGCTACGACGCCACCGTGATCGGCATCACCCGGCCGGATGCCCCCCTGTGCGACCACCTGGACACACTGCTGTGCGTGGATATCCCCGAGGAACAAAGCTTCGTCAACCAGCCAACGGCCTCGCGTTATGCCCTGCTGGCGGTGATTGACGTGCTGGCCTCGGAACTCGCCATTGCCATCGGCGAGCAGGCACTGGAAAACGTGCGCCGCATCAAGCATCACCTGGTGGCCTATCGGGATCACGATGACAGCCAGCCACTGGGCGACTGAATCCCGCTGATGTTTGAAAACGCAAAAGCCATGTAGGGTGGGTTAGGCTCGCGTGGCACCCGCTAAAAGGTTTCTGCTGCATTAGGGCGGGCCATAACCCACCTTGAAGGTTACGGTTGCACAATGGTGGGTTACGCGACGCCCATGGACTTGTAGGGCTCTGTAAGGTCGTGCCCATGCACCACTAACCCACCCTACTACTTTCTGGACTCAAGAGTCTTGCACGCCCGACCTTCCCAAGCTCCAAAGAACGCAAAAGCCCGGCAATCTTTTCAGACTGCCGGCCTTTTTTAGTCACTCAAGAGTACAAATCACACCTTGTGGTAGATTTTCCCGCCAGTTTCCAGGAACTCCTCGGACTTCTGCTGCATGCCGGATTCGGCCTCCAGGTTGATGGCAGC
>JBFGZM010000211.1:0-6663 GCA_041586815.1 Marinobacterium sp.
AAGACATGAAAATAACTAACCTTTTTGATCAGAAAGGATCGTTTGCTGCATGTGCGTCATGCAGTTACTCTGGCGCCACTGGTTAGCGCTAAAGCGCTCAGTTCCAGATCCCCAGGCACTGCATGCCGCACCCGCCGGGACGGGACTGAAAGCCCAGCAAAAGGAGACACCCATGAACAGTTTTTTCCCGCACTACAATACCCACATGAACTCAGCACTGAGCTACTCTGGCAGCCGTCGCGAAACCGAGATCGAATACATTTTCCGTATCGCCCGTGAAGCTAAAGCAGCCCAGAAAGCTGAGCTGCGCCAGGCGCGCATACTGAAAATCAAAACCACGCTGCAGAACGTGCTGAGCAAGCTCCACATCAGCCGTACCCCCAGCCTGCACTCTCAGCTCGGACGCTGAGCATGCAGTGCCATCGCCGGCTTCACAGCCCATCCTTCCCAGAGGATGTGCTGGAAGCGGCGCCTGCGCCCTGCGACAGCCTTGTCGCCCATTGCCGTGATTAACCCGCCTTAAACCGTATCCAGAATCCGTTTTACCACCTCAGGCTGTCTTGCACTCTGATGCTGCCAATACTGCAGCCATGATGCCCACCGTGCATCCGTCACCAGGCATTCCAGACGTCTTCGCCCTGGCTTGCTATAGCACTTCCTTGTAGATATAGCTGAGCGCCATCACCAGGCACATACACACCACCAGTGGCCGAATAATTTGGCTGCCGTGGCGAATCATGGTGTGACTGCCAATCAACGCCCCCAGTATCTGGCCGGCAATCATGACCGCCCCCAGACTCCAGACCACCTCCCCCCCGGCGACAAACACCAGTAAAGAGGCCACGTTACTGGCGCAATTCATGACCTTGGCCGTCCCCGTTGCACCGAGCAGGTTACGCCCGCGAAACCAGACTTTGCTGAAAGCAAAAAACGAGCCGGTACCCGGCCCCAGAAAGCCGTCATAAAACCCGATCAAAGGCGCCAGGGTGACGCTATACAGCCGCCGGCTCATGCGCGGTGACGTTTCTTCCAGGCCCGCCGTGGGTACCAGCAGAAAATAAAGGGCAATCACGACCAGCACCACCGGAATCAGGAACATCAGAATACCGGGATCCACAAAGTGCACCAGCAGGGTTCCAAGCATTGACCCCAGCAAACTGCCGATCACCAGCTCGCGGATATCCTCAAGCCTGACGATACCCCGACGCAGCATGGTGAGTGCCGCGGTCAGGCTGCCAAACGAACCTTGCAGCTTGTTGGTAGCCAAAGCCGCCACCGGCGGTACCTGGGCCAGCAACAGCGCAGGCAAGGTCAGCAGACCACCGCCGCCTGCAATCGTATCGATAAACCCCGCCAGCAGCGCGACACCAAACAATGCTGCCAGCAGCTCCGGTGACAAAACCAGATCCATGGTGAAATTCTCTAGAAAACGGGTGCAAAACCCTGGCTCGAACTACCACCCTTCGGTGGCCCAGATCCCGCGCACTCCCGTCCTGCAACGGGCCTTTGCGCAGCCGCGCGCAACTGTACGCCTGGATGCAACCGGGCACAACCGCAGCGCGCAGAGATCATGGAAAGGCGCCGTTCCTCAGGGGCTATTCGGAATACACCGCTACACGCGGGCGGGTTCTAGCCGATCTTGCCGGCCGGTTTTACCGGACTGCGACGCTTGGCCGGTGCCTGGCGGGCGGGTGTTGTACCTCTGGCACTGGCCGATGTTTTTCGGCCCGCACCGCTTCTTGACCGCGCAGAACCCGCGCGCTTCCTGCCTCGCGCGGGCGTAGCACTGCGCACACCCTGCAGCCCCTGGGGCAACGTATTGCTGGCGGTCTGAATCAGCTCGCCGAGCGCGCTCACCAACGCCCCCATAAATTCGGTGTAGCTGCCCTGGCGCTGACAGATGGCCTCCAGCTTTGCTTCCCACTGTGCCGTCATGTCCGGCAGCGTGGTTTGCCGTGGCAGGCTGTCGATCAGGCCAATACCCGCAGCAGTGGCGTGAATCGCCTTGCCTCGGCGCTCCAGAAAGCCCCGTCGGAACAACAGCTCGATGATACCGGCGCGGGTCGCTTCGGTACCCAAGCCGTCGGTGTCCTTCAGAATCTGGCGGATGGAGCGGTCTTCCACAAAACGGGCGATACCGGTCATGGCCGCCAGCAGGGTCGCATCGGTAAAATGCTTGGGCGGCTGGGTCATTTTCTCCACCAGCTCGCCCCGTTCACACTGCAGCACCTGACCGACACTGAGCGCAGGCAAAAGCTGCGCTGGCTCATCGCCGGGGGACTCCTGGCGCTGAAAGAAGGGTTTCCAGCCAGGCTGGATAACTTCCCGCGCCTGGGTACGAAAGCGGCCACCGGCAATATCGATTTCGATGCGGGTTTCAAAATACTCAAAATCAGGCAGGAACTGCCCCACATACTGACGTGCGATCAGCTCGTACAGTTGCCGCTCTCGCCCCTGCAGGGCAGCACTGCCCTGCTTTTTCTCGGTGGGAATAATGGCGTGGTGCGCATCCACCTTGCTGTCGTTCCAGGCCTGGCTCTTGCGCCCACTGTCGGTGGCCGCCAGTGCGTCTTTCAAGGACTCGCAATTGTGGCCAATGGCGCCCAGCACCTGGGGCGCGCGCGCCAGGTGTTCCAGCGGCAAATGACGGCTGTCGGAGCGGGGATAGGTGATCAGCTTGTGCTTTTCATACAGGCTCTGGCAAATATCCAGGGTTTCCTTGGCACTGAGACCAAAGCGCTTGGCCGAATCAATCTGCAGGCTCGACAGGCTGTAGGGCAAGGGTGCTGCCTGGCGCCGCCGTTTTTTCTCCACCTCAAGCACCGTGCCGGGCTGGCCCGAAATACGCCGTACCACGTTTTCCGCCAGCGGCCTGGATAGCACCCGCCCTTCTTCATCCTGGAAGGGGGCACAGGCGTCACTGGGCTGCCACTTGGCGTGAAAGGTCTCTCTGGCATCGGTCAGCAGGTGAGCCAGCACTTCATAGAAGGGTTTGGGGACAAAGGCGGCGATAGCCTGATCACGGCGTACCACCAGCCCCAGCAGTGGCGTTTGTACCCGCCCGACGGACAGCACACCGTCGTACCCGACCTTGCGCCCCTGGATGGTATAGGCCCGGGTCATGTTGAGTCCGTACAGCCAGTCGGCGCGCGAACGCGCGAGCGCCGAGGTCGAGAGCGGCACAAATTCAGGGTTCGGGCGCAACCGCTGCAGCGCACGGCGCACGGCATCCGGATTCAGGTCACTGATCAGGCAACGCTGCACCGCTGCGCGCTTGGCATCCTTGACCCCCAGATACTCGATCACCTCATCCACCAGCAACTGGCCTTCTCGATCCGGGTCGCCGGCATGCACCAGCTGATCCGCTTCCTTCACCAGCCTGCGCAGTACCGTCAGCTGCTTGCGTGTCTTGGGTTTGGGCGTCAGCTGCCACTGCTGCGGCAAAATGGGCAGGTGCTCCAGACGCCACTGCTTGAACGCCGGGTCATAGGCATCGGGCTCCGCCTGCTCCAGCAGATGACCGATGCACCAGCTCACGGTATCGCCATTGCCGGCCCGGATAAAACCATCGCCTTTCTGATGCGGCCGGGGCAACACATCGGCGATGGCCCGGCCAAGACTCGGTTTTTCTGCGATATAAAGGATCATGCGGCCAGCGCCCGTTAACTGTATAAATGAACAGGCATATTAGCTGCAAGCCTCTTTCAGTGCCAGCTCCCGGAAAGCAAACATGGTTATATAAAAAATAATATTAATAACGAATTAGAATATAACCAGACAATCTTTAGCACTGAGAGGCATGATCCGTATAATGCCGCCCTTGCTGTCAGGAGCACCCGCAGTCCCGCTGCCTTGAGCCCTGACCACAACGGCGTTTTATCCCGGCGCCCTGCTTTTATCCGCCGCCTATCCGGCGCCGTACTTTTTGGAGACTGCGATGCAACCCAGAGCGATCGCCCTGCTACCCCTGTTGCTATTCCTGGCGCTGTTTATCGGCAGTGGCCTTTACTACCAGGCTCAGGACACCGAGTTTGCCTTCTACCAGATTTCCGCACCGGTGGCGATTCTGCCCGCTATCGTGCTGGCCCTGATGCTTGGGCGCGGTGCGCTCAACAGCCGCATCGAGACCTTTATCAGGGGCGTAGGCGACAACACCATTATCACCATGTGCATCATTTACCTGCTCGCCGGCGCCTTCGCCAGTGTCGCCAAGGCGGTCGGCGGAGTTGATGCCACCGTAAATTTCGGCCTCAGCGTGGTGCCTGAATCCCTGGTGCTGCCCGGCCTCTTTGTGATTACTGCCTTTGTTGCCACTTCCATGGGAACCTCCATGGGCACCATCGCCGCCATCGCGCCCGTCGCCGTGGGCCTGTCCGATGCCACCGATCTGCCACTGACCCTCACCGTTGGTACGGTTATCGGTGGGGCCATGTTCGGCGATAACCTGTCGATCATTTCCGACACCACCATTGCCGCGACCCGTTCCCAGGGCTGCGAAATGCGGGACAAATTTCGTGTCAACTTTCTGATAGCGGTACCGGCGGCCCTGGTGACCCTGGTGGTGCTGTACCTGCAGAGCAGTGGCGGCAGCATCACTGCTCCCGGTGACTATGAGCTGATCAAGGTACTGCCCTATGTGGCAGTACTGGTACTGGCTGTCTCCGGTCTGAACGTCATGCTGGTACTGTTCACCGGTATCGTACTGGCAGGTCTGGTGGGTTTGCTCCAGATTAGCGATTACAGCCTGGCCACGCTCTCAACCGATATCTATGCCGGCTATACCAGCATGCAGGAGATCCTGATTCTGTCGTTGCTGATCGGAGGTCTCGGGGCGCTGATGAAACACCAGGGCGGACTTGAGTATCTGGCCCGCCTGATCGACCGCCTGGCCCGCAGCGGCCAGCGCCGCAGTGGTGAAATCAGCATTGCCGCCAGCGTGATACTGGCCAACCTCTGTACCGCCAACAACACCGTGGCCATTATTCTCAGCGGCTCACTGGCGCGGGATATTGCCGAACGGCATCAGGTGGACCCCAGGCGCAGCGCCAGCCTGATGGACATCTTCTCCTGCGTGGTACAGGGCATGCTGCCCTACGGTGCCCAGGTACTGCTGGCAGGTTCCATTGCCGCGCTGTCACCCCTGGAACTGATTGGCAGCATCTATTACTGCTGGCTGCTGGGTCTGGTCGCCGTGATTGCCATCGCCGTTGGGCTGCCACGCCTGCTGCCGGCACCCGCCAGCCTGCGCCAAGCTTGACGCCTCCTCCTCAGCGATCCTTTGTCTGCGCCCCAGGCTGCTGCACCCAGTGCAGCAGCCTGGGATAAAATACCAGAAACGCTGACTCAAGCGCGCCGTAGTGACGCTCGACCTCCTCGATCGCACCGAGCAGCGCGACCGGCCGACTCAGGCGTCCGGCGATGGAATCCAGCGCCAGCCCTATCACCTCGATATGCTGATAACTCAGCAACCAGTCATCCTCGCACATGCGCTCAAAACGCGCCCGGGCTGCGGCAGGCATCAGCGGCGCATCCTGCGCCATAGCCGCATACACGGCACGACTGAATTCGGGCAGCGATTCGGGGTGAAAAGACGCCCAATGGCGGGCCAGGAAATGATCGAATGCCATATCCACAATAATGCCGGCAACGCGGCGGCGCGGCGGCGCAAACAAAGCCAGCGTGCGCACGACATCGGGATGACTGTCGGTGAAAGCATCAACGCGACGATGCAGCCGGATACCTTCTTCAATCGCACTGGGCCAGGCTTCCAGCGCTGACCCCTTGACCGTATCACCGAGGTAGTTGCCGGTCAGGGAGCTGCCTGCCCGGGAGGCAAGATGAAAGTGGGCCAGATAGTTCATGGAGCTTCAGCGACTCTGCCGCCGGGCCAGCACACGGGCGACAGCATGCAGGGTGACGCCGACAAAGAGCGCAATCACCGCCGGCAACGTGTAGGGCAGCTCGGGACTGGTGCTCACAGGCTCATCGAAAATGGCCAGCAGCAATAGCGGCGGCGCGAGCAGCAGCAGTATCGAACCCAGCCACTGCAGTGTCCTGGCCAGCGGGAAATTCAATACACTGAGGTAACAGCCCAGCTGAACATTGAGAAGCGCCGCGCACAGCAGGTAGATATGTGTGGCACGGTACATGATGCCTTGCAGCTCACCCTGAGCGCGCTCGGCCAGATCCAGGTACAGATAAAGGCTGGCTGCCAGAAATGCCAGCAGCCCCAGCAAACCCACGGCCAGGTGCAGGCACCGCAGCAGTATCTTGGTGCGATCCGCCTGCCCTGCACGGGCATACGGTTTGGTATCGATGGCAGATCGGGAAATTGACATAAGATTGAATGTAGCACGCATGACAGGGTTACGGCATCCCCCTGAAGAATAGCCCCGTGACCTGATGCCCTCTCTGTAACGTTGCTCAGCGCCGCCGCCAACCTGGCCCATCAGGCATGATCAAGCTTTTGTTCCCGACTGTTAAGCCATGCCTCGTAACTAACCCTGGGCAACGGGAACTGCTCCCGCGTCGAGGCATAGGTATCGGCGTGCAGCCGAACGCACATGCAGACGTTTTGCATCGATATACCGATCCTGCACATGCATGTTCACCGCCTCACCAAAGATGATGGGCCTGTTGCGGTATTCCACGCTGCGTTCCAGA
>JBFGZM010000212.1:0-6649 GCA_041586815.1 Marinobacterium sp.
AAATGGCGGTGAGGCAGGGATTTGAACCCTGGGAGCCTTTCGACTCGCCGGTTTTCGAAACCGGTGCTTTCGGCCACTCAGCCACCTCACCATGACTTGCGGCGCATAGTGTACGTGGAATTACCGTCAAGTCAAACGCGGGAAAGGCTTGTAAATTCATACATAAAGGGCATGATGTGCCTACTGGACTGAAATCAATCGAGGGAAACCATGCGTAACGTTCGTACCATCAACAACGATGCATACAGTTCATCCGCCCTGGCGACCAACAAGGTCCTGCGCAATACCTACTTCCTGCTGGGTATTACGCTGGCGTGGTCTGCCATTATCGCAGGCGTTGCCGCGGCCATGGCACTGCCCCATCCGGGTCTGATCATCACGCTGGTGGGCTTTTACGGCCTGCTGTTCCTGACGGAAAAGAACCGTAACAGCTCACTGGGTCTCCTGTTCGTCTTCCTGCTGACCGGTTTCATGGGCTACACACTCGGACCGATCATCAATATGGTCATGGCCCGTGGCGGCTCAGAAATCGTCATGATGGCACTCGGCGGTACAGCCCTGACATTCTTCACCACCTCGGCTTACGCCCTGACCACCAAGCGGGACCTGTCCTTCCTGGGCGGCATGATGCTCGCAGGCTTCGTGGTGCTGATCGTGGCGGTAATCGCGAATATCTTCCTGCAGATGCCGGCGCTGTCCCTGGCGATCAGTGCCATGTTCATCCTGTTCTCGGCCGGCGCCATCCTGCTGACGACACAGTCAATCGTACGCGGCGGTGAAACCAACTACATTTCCGCGACAGTGACTCTGTATGTTTCCATTTACAACATCTTCGTCAGCCTGCTGCAGATCCTGGGCGTTACCAGCAGCGACTGATTCCTGACGCCGGCACGGCGCCGGCAACAGTCAAAGCGACTGCCAAGCCCCGCTATCTTTGCTAAGATAGCGGGGCTTTTGCATTCAGAAACAGCAACTTGCCATGGCTGAATCGCCTATCGCCCGGAACTTGCTGCTGGCACCTATAAACATGCACCACCGGACAGGTTGAACATGATCTTTTCGCTACTGGTTTATGCCGCACCCCATAGCCACCAGGCCGCCGAAAGCGCCTATCGCTTTGCCGTTGCCTGCCTGGCACAGGGACACAGCATTCACCGCGTGTTCTTTTACGGCGACGGTGTTCACGGCGCCTCGGCGCTGGCAGCGCCACCACAGGACGAACTCAACCTGCCTGCCCGCTGGCAGGCGCTGGCACAGACTCACGATCTGGACCTGGTCGTATGCATCGCAGCGGCTGTGCGCCGTGGCCTGCTGGATAGCAACGAAGCTCGACGCTATGAAAAGCCCGGTCACAACCTGCATGATGGCTTCGAGCTTTCGGGCCTCGGTCAGCTGACCGAAGCGGCCATCGTATCCGACCGACTGATCACTTTCGGAGCCTGAAATGAGCACAAGTAAACGCTTTCTGGTGATTTCCCGCCACCCCCCCTATGGCAGCAGTCATGCCCGGGACGCTCTGGATACCGCCCTGACCACCGCAGTGTTTGAGCAGCCCGTCAGCATGCTGTTTCTGGACGATGGCGTCTATCAGCTGTTGCAGGCTCAACAGCCGGCCGCAATACAGCAAAAGAACCTGGGCGCGACCCTAAGCGCCTTGCCGATGTACGATATAGACCAGCTGTACGCCTGCGACAAGGCTTTGCAAAACCGCGGCTTGCAGCCTGAGGACTGCCTGCTGCCGGTACAGCGGCTTGACAGCAACGGCATCGCAGAACTGATCCGTACTCACGATGTGGTAATGAGCTTCTGACCATGACCCTGCACACCCTGAACCGCCCCCCCTCAAATACCGCCCTGCTGACCGACTGCCTCAATGCCTGCAGCAGCGGCGATTGCCTGCTGCTGATCGAAGATGGCGTTTATTGCGCCCTGGCGCAGCAACCACTTGAGCTGCCTGAAGGCGTTACCGCCTGCGTGCTGGCCGCCGATGTTGCGGCCCGCGGGCTCCAAAGCCGTTTGCACGACAGTATCCGGCAGGTGGACGACGCCGGCTTTGTAAAGCTGTGCTGCGAGCACCCCCGGGTTATCAGCTGGTACTGACATGACATATCTGGAACTGAACGGCCAGCGCATCGAGCTCGACAGCGAAGGCTATCTGCGCGACCTGTCGCAGTGGACCCCGCAGGTCGCAGAAGCCCTGGCCGCCCAAAGTTCGCTGCATCTGAGCGACGCTCACTGGGAAGTACTCTATGTGCTGCGGGACTTCTACCAGCGTTTCGAACATGCGCCGGCCATGCGCCCACTGGTCAAGGCGGTCGGCCTGAGCCTGGGGATGGAAAAAGGACGCAGCATCTATCTGCTGAAACTGTTTCCCGACAGCCCGGCCAAGCTGGCCGCTCGCCTGGCCGGGCTGCCCAAACCGACCAACTGCCTCTGACGCCAGCCCCGCTGCTTTCAAAACCGAACAAGTGACAATAACAATGAACAAACCCCGCATCGCATTTCTTGGAATCGGCCTTATGGGCCAACCCATGGCCCTGAACCTGCTGCGCGCAGGCTACCCCCTCAACGCCTGGAATCGCACCTTTGGCAAGGCCGAGGCCCTGCGCAACCGCGGTGCTACTGCCTGCCAAGAGGCACGGGAGGCGGTGAAGAATGCCGATATCGTCATCAGCATGCTGGAAAACGGCCCGGTGGTGGATGCCGTTCTGTTCAGCGATGGTGTGCTGGCCGCCCTCAAACCTGGCGCACTGGTGATTGACATGAGCTCCATCCCGCCCGCCATGGCAAAGCGCCACCATCAGATACTGGCCGAACGCAACCATGGCTACCTGGATGCCCCGGTGTCCGGCGGCACCATTGGCGCGGAACAGGCCAGCCTGTCCATCATGGCGGGCGGCAGCCAAGCAGACTTCGAACGCGCGAAACCACTGTTTGACTGCCTCGGAACAGCGGCTACCTATATAGGCCCTGCGGGCTCCGGCCAACTGGCAAAATGCGCCAACCAGGCAATCGTGGGCATTACCATCGGCGCTGTGGCCGAAGCCCTGCTGCTGGCTGCCGAGGGTGGTGCAGATCCCGCCGCTGTGCGCCAGGCCCTGCTCGGCGGCTTCGCCAACAGCCGCATACTGGAACTGCATGGACAGCGCATGATTGATCGCAGCTTCATGCCAGGCGGCACCGCCCGTGTACAATTGAAGGATCTGAAAACCATACTGGACACAGCCCGCGCCGAGCAATTGCAATTGCCCCTTGCCGAACAGGCCTTTGCCCAATACGGGCAGCTGGTCGAACGCGGGCTGGACGGCGTGGACCACAGCGGACTTTTGCTGCAGCTGGAGGCATTGAATGCACCAGCGCGCCTGAATGACAAACCCACCCTCAAGCCAGCGGGCACGCCCGACGCCTGATCAGATGCCCCTCACATGAAAAACCGGCAGGATTACAGCAGGTACTGTCGGTTATTCGCCCTGCAGGGTCAGCACCATATGGCGACTGCCGCCGTGGTTTCTGTGCTCACACAGATAAATGCCCTGCCAGATACCCAGATTAAGGCGACCATCGGTCACCGGGATGCTCAGGCTTGATCCAAGCAGGCCGGCTTTGATATGCGCCGGCATATCATCCGGCCCTTCATCCAGGTGGGTGCACCAGGGTGCATTCTCCGGCACCAGCTGGCAAAAAAACGCTTCGAAGTCGCGCCTCACACCAGGGTCGGCATTCTCGTTGATCGTCAGTGATGCCGAACTGTGCTTGATAAACAGGTGCAACAAACCCACTCCAAGCCGCTGAAGCTCGGGCAACTCCCGTACTATGTCAGCTGTAATGAGATGAAAGCCCCGGGCACGGGAGCTTAGCTGTATTTCCTTTTGAATCCACATAGTCATCCTTAATCAGGGGTAAGACAGGTACTACTCCCCCTCAGGCTCAATAAACCCGCCAGCGACCTGCAATGGCTTCAGATCCTCACCCTGACTGACCCAGGCAACCAGAGCCACACGACGCTGCCCCTGCTCAGGGACAGCCCCCAGGTCAAGTGACCAGCGACCGTGATCAGACGCACGCTGGTGATAGTCAAGCACCACAAAGTCATGGGACAGTCGCCGTCCGCTATTTTCGCCGGCGGCTACCTGTGTATGCAACCCCATGCCCAGGCGAACCAGATGCAGCATATGCTGACCGCTGTCACTCGCGCTGTAACGCGCCTGCAGTCGACCCGCCTGGTAATCAAGCGTCACGACGCCGACAGAAGCAGGACTGACCGGCCAGCGCCGCTGCCCCTGCAGCCAGCCCCGCCATTCCTTGCCATTTACCACCAGTCCCGGTGTATACACCTGACTCACGTGCCCCTGACGAACATAGGTGCGCTGGCGCTCAGTATAAAGACTCGATGAGAATCGATCCGGCCAGCCCAGCTGATTCCAGTAATCCACATGGAACGCCACCGGGAAGAGCGTACGAAACAGCTGTGGATCATCCAGCAGCGAACTCAGCCAAGCATCAGCGGGTGGGCAACTGCTGCAGCCCTCAGACGTATAGAGTTCCACCAGGCTTGCCCCGCCCGGATCCGACCTGAACTGCTGAGCCTGAAGTACGCTGCAGAACAGCAGCATCCAGACACCCTGCACGACAGCTTTCATGACATCGCCCTCCGTTGCCTGAGGGGATCCCGATACGGCATGATGCCAGGGCACCCACAAGGCTCAGTCAGTCTTTTCCAGCGGGTAGCCGGCTTCCTTCCAGGCCGTCATGCCGCCATCCAGGGCCGAGGTACGCTGGAAGCCCAGTTCGCGCAGTGTAACGGCCGCCAGTGTCGACACCTTGCCAAACTGGCACAACGTAACGATGCGCCGGGTAGGATCGGGCAAGGCATCGTTGACCCGCAATTCGAGCTGACCTCGCGGCAGATTCACGGCGCCTGGCACGTGCCCGGCATCGAACGCATCGCGCTCACGCACATCCAGCACAATCAGGTCGGCGTTACCCGCCACAAGGCGGGCACGCAACTCAGACAGAGAGACAAAAGGCGTTTTGGCTGCTGCTTCAGCCAGCAACTGCGCCACACTCTTTCCACCGTTCATATTGGTGCGTAACGCCTCAGTCAGATGCGCCGGCGCACTCAAGTCCAGCTGCTCCATCATCTGGATAAAGGCCATACGGTTGGTGCACTGCAAGCGGGGATTGCTTGCCAACTCCTCTGCGATTGTCGTGGAGCCGCGCTTCTTGTAGTCGTGAGCCGGAAACACACGCAATGAAGAATCCAGTTTCAGGATACCGTTGAACAGGCTGTCATAGAGAGCGGACGGATCACCCGAAGGCAAATCAGTCCGGCCTGTACCACCGATCAGCAGGGTATCGCCGGTAAAAATCCGGTCACCGAGCAACAGGCACATCGAGTCCGCCGTATGACCCGGCGTGTGCAGCGCCTCCAGACGCAGGTTTCCCACCCGCAGCAAATCAGCGTCCTGCAAGCGCAAGTCAACGAAGGGTGCGGGACTGTCCCGGTGCATCACCACCGGGACCTTCAACGCCTGCGCAATGGCTCGCGTGGCCGAGAAGTGATCAGCATGAGTATGGGTATCAATCACATAGTGGATGCGCAAGCCATCCCGGGCCGCCAGGGCCAGATAGCGGTCGACCTGACTAATCTCAGGGTCGATCAGTACCGCCGAACAGGTGTCAGCACAGCCCACCAGATATGACTGACACCCGCCTGTCGCAATCTGTTCAAATATCATTGTAACGCCCTGCCGTGATTATGCCGGTAGCTACAACTGTAGTTAGCGGACACGCAATGACCAAGCTAGCGCTGGTAACTGAGAATCTGCCCCTTGAACGGCTGGACCAGGTAATCCACATTCTGCGGTGGTGATTGGGAGTGAGTGTAGCCAAGGCTGATCATTTTCTTGCTGAAACGCGCGTGGTTGCCGCGCCCGGGGTCAACCAGTACCACAGCGCAGTGGGGTTTGGCATGCTGTTCAATAAAGCCCGCTAGCAACTCAACGTGTTCGCGTTCGTAGAGCAGGTCACTGCCGACAATCAGATCAAACTGACCCAGCGTGGTTTGCACGTCCCCCCAGCCGGTGCGGACAAAAGGAATCGCCCGGCCGTGATTGAGCTGTACATTTGCATCCAGGAAAGCGCCGACCTCGGGGTGGTAATCCGTTGCCGTAATATCGGCCAGGCGATGATTCAGCACCAGACTGGCAAGCCCGATGCCGCACCCCACTTCCAGGATGCGCTTGCCGGCAACCTCATAGTCAAACATAAGATGGGCCAGTACCTGCCCCGACGGCCAGACAATGCCGAACAGCGGCCAGGAGGCCGACGATATACCAAGCTTTTCGGCGACACCGTCAGGGTCGAGGAATTCCTGGTTGTCACGCAGGGATCGAACATGGATATCGACAGCACCAAACTCCAGAGTCTGGTAACGCACACGTAATGCTGACATAGATGCCCTTGGGTTCGTTGATACGCAGCAGTGTGACAGCCTGCGAGAAACCCAAGAGTACTCCCTAACCTCCAGCCTGACCATTATTCACTCAGATACGCTGCACCTTGAGCGCAGAACCACCCCGTGAAAAGCAAAAAGCCCGCCTGAGAGCAGGCGGGCGCACAGAGACACAGAACCCCGCAGGAAACCTAC
>JBFGZM010000213.1:0-6648 GCA_041586815.1 Marinobacterium sp.
CTGTGTGGGGCATAACAACCTACAGCCCCACCAAGTCCAACCTGTAAGGAGAAGAAATATTGAGTTTACGTCAGTCCATTAATGCGATGTGTACCCAGTGCATTTATGACAAACACAGTACCGGTGGAAAGCTACAGCAGATAGCCGCCTGTACTGCGATCAGTTGCCCGTTGTATGACGTCAGGCCCGTGCCAAAGATAATCCACAAAGAGGCCACATGATGGGTATATCAATTCAAAACTTCACAGTGCTGTGCGTCGGCATATTATTCCCGGCGTACATGAGCGGGAGGAAAGAAAATGTCTGAACGAGTCTTGAGAAAGCAACGATGTAGGGCACTGCGTCGCACTATCGTATATCTGCGTACGGCCCTATGAACGAAAAAAGGGAGACCGCTAGGCCTCCCCTTCTGACTACCTCCGATAGCACTCAGCTTTCGGTAGGTATCGACGTCAACATTTACGTCAACATCGACTCTCTGAAACTCGCGTAAGTTGCTGTTTTTCAAAGAGTTTTTAAATATGGCGGTGAGGGAGGGATTCGAACCCTCGATACCTTGCGGTATACACACTTTCCAGGCGTGCTCCTTCGGCCACTCGGACACCTCACCATATTGTATGCTGCATTGTCTTTTCAGACTTGTAACTTGCACACCTGGGCATACTCGTTACCGTCGTCGCAAGCTCCGACGTTCTCTCTGGCTTCGCCTCCGAGTCAACCACTCGGACACCTCACCATATTGTATTTGCGCTGTCTTTTCAGACTTGTAACTTGCACGCCTGGGCGTACTCGTTACCGTTGTCGCAAGTACCAACGTTACTTCTTTTTCTCAACAGTACCGAGGGCTTTGCTGCCGTTCCGTAACGTTGAGGCCGCGTAATTTAATGGATAAGGTTATGAATTGCAAACTTTTTATCTAACTTTTTCACAAAAAGCCTATCCCTGCGAACGAGCACCTTGAGGCTCGGCCTACTTCAGCTCCACCAGACCCTGCTCGATGGCAAAGCGGGTCAGACCGGCGGCAGTCTGGATGTTGAGTTTGGTCTTGATATTCTGCCGGTGAGTTTCCACCGTGCGCACCGAAATATCGAGCTGGCGGGCAATATCCTTGTTGCTGCCACCCTCTGCCAGCAGGCGCAATACTGTTTCCTCACGAGGCGTCAGGGATTGGACGTCATCCGCCAGCGGTGGCGGCGCTGAGGGAGCCGCAGCCGCCTCCAGACTGAACAGCGACTGGGATGCACTGGCACTGAAGTAGGTGCCGCCCTGGTACACGGTTTCAATGGCCTTGATCAGCTCATCCGACGACACATCCTTGAGAATGTAACCCGAGGCGCCGGAACGGATCAGTTGCAGGATATATTCCCGGTTGTCGTGCATGCTGAGAATCAGCACCCGTACCGCCGGGAAACGCTCCTGAAAGGCCTTGGTCGCTTCAAGCCCGCTCATCACCGGCATGGAGACATCCATCATCACCACATCCGGCTGCAGCCGTTCAGCCAGTTGCAGCGCTTCCTGGCCGTTGTGCGCCAGGCCAACAACATCCAGATGAGCTTCGGTGCCAAGCCTGGACGATATGCCCTCCAGTACCAACGGATGGTCATCCGCCAGCAGCACGCGAATGGGTTTAGGGTCGGCCATGTACTAATACTCCTGAATCCTGTACCTAAATATCGCTGGACAACTCATGCCGGCAGCCCGACGCACAGCCGCGCCCCCTCTCCCGGAGCCGACTCCAGTGCCAGTTCCCCACCAAGCAGCTCCAGCCGGTCACGGATATTGCGCAGGCCAATGCCAGCCTTGGGCGACATGTCTTTGGGGTCAAAGCCGCAGCCATTGTCTTTCAGTTCAAGCCACAAGAGCCCGTTGCCATACCAGCTGCGCACCAGAAGGTGGCTGGCGTCGGCATGCTTTTCAATATTGGTCAGGGCTTCCTGTACCACCCGATAAAGGGTGGTTTCAATATCATCATTCAGGCGTGCCGCCGGCAACGACAGTCTCAGATCCACCAAAATGCCGGTACGCAGCTTGAATTCATCCAGCAGATTGCGCAGTGCAGGCTCGAGCCCCAGGTCGTCGAGGATACTGGGGCGCAGGTTGTGGGACACACGGCGCACTTCCTGGATGGCTTCATTGAGCACCGCCATGGCATGGCGCAGATCCGCCTCGGCGGTTACGGTGCCGCCGGTCTTGGCCAGCTTGCTCAGGGCCGATTCAATGCGAAACTTTACCGACACCATCAGCTGATTGATGCCATCGTGCAGCTCCCTGGCAAAGCCGCGCCGCTGGCTTACCTGCAGCTGGATAGATTTGTGGGCCAGTGAGCGCAGACGCCCATCGGCGAGGCGACTTTCATGCAGATTCAGCGCAACGCCGATGACGATAATTACAGCCACTGCCGCGGCCACTATCAGCAGCACGGTAAAGAAGGTATTGCGGATATTGCGCGTGACCTCACTGCGGATCTTCGCCACCTCCTCGGTGATGTCATCGATATAGATCCCGGTGCCCAGCATCCAGTCCCACTTTGCAAGCCTCACCACATAGCTGAGTTTTTCCTCCGACTCGCCGCGAGACGGCTTTTGCCACAGGTAGCGATGAAAGCCCCCGCCCTCTTGGGCACGCTGCAGAAGGTTGCGAATAACATAGTCGCCGCGCTCATCCTGCATGTCATACAGATCCTGCCCCACCAGATCGGTGAGTATCGGGTGTACCAATACCTTGCCGGCCTGGTTATAAACGAAGAAGTATCCATCATCGCCGAAGGTAAGGTCACTCAAGACGCGCATGACCTCGTTCTTGGCGGCGTCATCATGCACATCGGCATTGGCAACGATATGATCAATGGAGGTTAACGCCAGGCTGACGTAATGCTGCAGTTCACGCTGCTTGGCACTGAGCAGATTGTCCTCGAAGATACGGATCTCCTGTTCGGACAGATTGCGCGCCTGCTGCAGGCTGACCATGGTCACCAGACTGCTGACCAGCAGCAGCGGCAAAATCGCCAGCAGCAACAGCTTGGCCTTTAATGACATTTTCATGATGTCCAATAGCTAATACCCCGTATCGCCGTGCGACCGGGCCATCATAACAGCAAAAAACGGCGACCCGACAGATGTCGGAGCCGCCGTATAGTGCGAGCTCTGCAGAACCCGGCGCCAAAAGCGCCAGGGCCAGATCAGGTCAGCCCGTACAATCCGGGGAAGGCCAGAATAGTCACCAGCACCACCAGCTGCAGCAGGATAAAAGGCACCACACCGCGATAGATATCGCTGGTGCGCACCGAGTCCGGCGCCACCCCCTTGAGGTAGAACAGTGCAAAGCCAAACGGCGGCGTCAGGAAACTGGCCTGCAGGTTCATGGCGATCAGGATGGCAAACCAGATCGGTGCAACACCCAGTGCATCGGCTACCGGCGCCAGAATCGGCACGATGATAAAGCTGATTTCAACGAAATCGATAAAAAAGCCCAGGATCAGAATCGCCAGCATCGACAGCAGCAGGAAGCCCATCTGTCCACCGGGCAGCTGTGTCAGCACTTCTTCAACAATGTAATCACCACCGGTATAGCTGAAAGCCATTGAGAAAGCCGTAGCGCCCAGCAGGATCGCAAATACCATGGCGGTGACCTTCACCGTTTCCAGCGAAGCGTCAAACAGCATTTTCCAGCTGAACTGGCGATACAGCAGCGCCAGCACCAGCGCACCGACTCCACCCAGAGCCGAAGACTCGGTTGGCGTCGCAATACCGGCAAAGATCGAGCCCAGTACCACCAGAATCAGTGCCAGCGGTGGCAGAATCGCTTTCAGCGCCTGGCCATAGTAAACGCCACGGCTGATGCTTGGATCGACGGGCAATGCCGGTGCCGACTCAGGATTTTTGAACGCGAAGATCAGAATATAAACGATATAGGCGCCAATCAGAATGAGGCCCGGCCAGAGCGCAGCCTTGAACAGATCCCCCACAGGAATACCCAGCACATCCCCCAGAATAATAAGGATGATGGAGGGCGGTATAATCTGCCCCAGGGTGCCGGAGGCGCAAATGGTGCCGCAGGCCAGGGATTTGTCATAGTTGTATTTCAGCATCACGGGCAGCGAGATCAGCCCCATAGCCACCACCGAGGCGCCCACCACACCGGTGGAGGCTGCCAGCAGCGCGCCCACCAGAACCGTGGAGATTGCCAGACCACCGCGCACACCGCCAAAAAGCTTGGCCATGGCTTCGAGCAATTGCTCCGCCAGCCGTGTTTTCTGCAGCACCAGCCCCATAAAGATAAACAGGGGCACCGCCATCATGGTGGTACTTTCCATGATGCTCTGGATACGAAACGGCATGAAGGCGAATATCTCCGGCCCCTCTGCAAAGACACCAAACAGCAGCGCCACGCCGCCAAAAATAAACGCCACCGGAAAACCGCTGAGCAACAGCGCCAGGGCGGCGAAAAACATTACGATACCGATCATGAGCGATCACCTTGAAGGTCGGCCACAGACTGCCCCCGCAGGGTATTGATGGACTTAAGCGCCAGCCCGATGCCACTCAGGGCGGTGGCAAAGAAGGCGAACGGAATGGCGGACTTGATCAGCCAGCGATACGGCAATCCGCCCGGGTCGCCCGAGGTTTCCCCCAGCAGGAAAGACTCATGCGCAAAATCAATGCCATACCAACCCACCAGCAGGCAGAATGGCAACAGCAGGCAGAGCGTGCCGGTCAGATCGATCCAGGCCCGCTTGCGCGCACTCAGACGGTCATAAAGGATATCCACCCGCACATGGGCATCGGCGCGCAGCGTAAAGGGCACACCCAGCAGAAACATCAGCGCAAACAGGTGCCATTCCATTTCCTGCATGGCAATGGAGACGTCACTGAAGACGTAGCGGCTTACCACGTCGTAAAACACGTTAAACAGCAGTAGCACAAACAGCACGGCGGCGAGCACGCCAAACAGGTTCGAAACCCGGTTGACTGCCCGCTCCAGTTTTAACATCAGCATGAGAATTCCTCGGCCGCATTCATCGGCATCAGCCCAGGGCGGCATTAGCACCTGGCATGACTCGCCCGCTTATGCGGTAATGCCCGCTTTCAGATAAAACAACACAAACAAAAACGGGAGCCACAATAGACTCCCGTTCAAACCCACCCTAATCAGTCAGACAGACTGTTCAGGTAAGCGCGATCGGAAATATTGGTCCACACACGGACCTTTTCCTGATACTTCTGCTGAGATTCGATAATTTTCTTCGCCAGCGGGTCGGCGGCAGAAGCTTCAGCAAGCAGTTCGTCATTGGCACCCTTGAGTGCAGTCATGACGTCCGTCGGGAAAGTCTTGACCTGGATCTCCGGGAACTCGGTTTTCATCTCTGCCCAGGCATTAGCGGAGGCATCGTAGTTCTGAATGTACATGTCGTAGGATGCGGTACGCATGGAGACGCGCAGTATTTCCTGCAAATCAGCCGGCAGCTTTTCCCAGCTGCGCTTGTTGATCAGGAACTGCAGTTCGGTGGCAGGCTCGTGCCAGCCGGTGTAGTAGTAGGGTGCAATCTTGTGAAAGCCCATGCGCAGGTCAAGCCCGGGGCCGACCCACTCCAGTGCATCAATGGTGCGACGTTCCAAGGCGGTATAGAGCTCACCCGGCGGGATATTGGTCGGGTTAGCGCCCAGTTTTGCCAGTACTTCGCCGGCGAAGCCCGGGATGCGCATTTTCAGCCCCTGGATATCATCCAGAGAATTGATCTCTTTCTGGAACCAGCCACCCATCTGGTTACCGGTATTACCACCGGGGAAGGACAGCAGGTTAAAGGGCTCGTACACCTCCTGCATCAGATCCATGCCTTCGCCGTGGTAGAACCAGCCGTACTGCTCGGGTGTGGTCATGCCAAAGGGCATGGTGGTGAAGTACAAGGTATTGGGAACCTTGCCTTTCCAGTAATAGGACGCCGAGTGGCCCATGTCGTACTGGCCGGCACGAACCATGTCGAACACACCCAGCGGCGCCTTGTGCTTGTTGGCGGAATCGATGGTGATTTTCAGGCGGCCGTTGGACATCTTCTCTGCCATGGCAGCCATGTTACGCGGTGCATCACCGAAGATCGGGAAGTTGGTCTGCCAGGTTTCTGCCATTTTCAGCCGATACACCTTGTCGTCGGCCTGGGCAGGATTGAACAGCGTGGCCACGCAGGCCGCCGCCGCAATCAGAGTGCGTGCAACAGGGAGTTTAAACATTGTTATTGTCACCTTTTGACTGGCTGCCCCCAGCGGGGCTTCAAGTGCGCCCAGGAGTCTTATGGTCCTGCGCGCCCGCATCGGGCCCCTGTGGGAACCGTTGCTCTATGGTGACGACTGCCTGCCTGAACTGCCATTCGCACTAATGCGCAGCGGGCCCAGGGCCTGCACAGGGATTCTACCGAGGCGAGTCAGTAGTACTACGCAGACGTGCCACCCCTGCCCGGTGAAGCACCCATAAAAAAGACCGCCCCTGGCGGGGCGGCCCAAAAATCATGCAAGGAGGAAACTGGCTGGGCTAGTCAGCCTGACGTCGCAGAAACGCCGGAATATCGAGAAAATCCATGTCATCGGTGCCGGTTTTCTGTAGCGCCTGAGCCGGTGCTTCGGCTGCCTGCGCCGCGCGTGCGGCGCGTTCATCGGC
>JBFGZM010000214.1:0-6606 GCA_041586815.1 Marinobacterium sp.
CACTGGAGCTGTTGAATGGGCTGCCGGAATCCGCGCAGCGGGATCATGACGAGCTTGCGCTGCAGGTCGTGCTCGGCCCTATCTACATGGCGAACCTGGGCTATGCCGCGCCGGAGGTGGAAGGCACTTATAGCAGAGCGCTGACTCTGGCGCGCCGGCTGGGGGAAGCGCCGCAGCTGTTCTCGGTGCTGGTGGGGCTGCGGCGCTTCTATAATCTGCGTGGCGAGTTTCGTCGCGCCCAGGAAGTTGGCCTGCTGCTGCTGGAACAGGCCCAGAACAGTGACGATGCGCAGCTGATGCTCGAAGCCCATGCCGCCATCGGCGCCACCTGCTTTTTTCTCGGTGATTTCGTTGCTGCGAGGCGTCATCTGGAAGCCGTCTGCCAGAGCTATCACCATCGGGAACATGCACATCATGCCGTCGACTACGGCATGGATCCCGGGGTGCTGGCGCACAATTTCATGGCCTGGGTACTTTGGTTTTCCGGCCAGCCAGACTCGGCGCTGGCGCGCAGCGAGCAGATGCTGATCCTGGCGGAAAAGGTGGCCCATCCGTTCAGTCTGGCGTTTGCCCTGGGTTACAGTGCCCAAATGTATCAGTTGCGCGGTGAGGGTGAGCGGGTGCGCGAGCGCGCCGAGGCCGCCGTAGCGCTGTCGATCGAACAGGGGTTTCCCTACTGGCTTGCCCAGGGGAAGGTGTTGCTGGGCTGGGTAAAGGCCTGTGATGGTGACGTTGACGGGGGAATTGGCGAAATCCGCGCAGGGCTCAGCGAGTACCGCGCCAACGGTGCGGAGCTTGGCTGTACCTATCTGATGGCCATACTGGCAGAAGCCCTGATCCGCGCAGCCAGGCTTGATGAGGCGCAGGCGGTTTTAAGCGAGGCCCAGGCACTGGAACAACTAAACGGTGAACACTATTACTGCGCTGAGCTGCACCGTCTTGAAGGCGTATTGCAGCTGGAGCGGAAAAATGCAGCGGGTGGAAAAGAGCGCGCCAGTGCCCAGGCAGAAACCTGCTTTGAGCGGGCCATCGCGAAGGCCCGTCAGCAGGGAGCCCTGTCGCTGGAGCTGCGCGCAGCAACGGCGCTGGCCGGCCTCTGGCAGCAGCAGGGCAGAAACGAGGAGGCCCGGCAACGGCTGGAAGCGGTGTACCAGCGCTTTACTGAAGGTTTCGAAACCGTCGATATGATGGCGGCAAGGGAACAGCTGAATGGGCTGAAGCCGAGCCCGGATTAGAGCCTGGCAGAGGCTTGCCCTGCACCCTCTGCCGGGCTCTATTTGGCGCGAAGCTCAGCCGGTAGCCGGTCGTGTGATGGTTTTCACTTCCAGATAGGCACTCAGCCCCCAGGGTCCGAGTTCGCGGCCGATGCCGCTGCGCTTGAAACCGCCCCAGGAAGTCTCGGGGCAAACAACCTGCAGGCTGTTGACCCATACATGGCCGGCCTGCAGCTGTTCGGCAACACGCTGGGCGCGCTCGCCATCCTGGCTGATAATGCCGGCGGCCAGGCCGAAGTCGGAATCATTGGCCTGTTCGATGGCCTCGGCTTCGCTGGCAAAGGTGCGCACACAGAGAACCGGGCCGAATATCTCCTCGCGCCACAGCGCAGAGCTTGCGGGTACATCCACAAAAATGGTGGGTTCGACAAAATAACCTCGCTCGAAGCTTTCTGCTCTCTGGCCCCCTGTCAGCAATTGCAGGCCTTCAGTGCGTCCGCGTTCCAGGTAACCCATCACGGTATCGAGCTGGGCCTTGCTGGTCAGCGGGCCCATCTGTACGCCATCCTCGAAGGCATCGCCGAGTTTCAGCGTTTGGGTGGCGCTCTTGAGGCGTGCAAGCAGCTGCGGCGCGATACTTTCGTGGACCAGCAGGCGTGAGGTGGCCGAACACATCTGGCCGGCATTGTAGAAAATACCGCCCAGAATCCAGTCGATGGCCTGGTCCAGATCCGCATCCTCGAATACCAGCATCGGTGACTTGCCACCAAGTTCAAGGCTCAGTCCCTTGACCTGTCTTGCCGCGCTCTGCATGACGATCTCGCCCACGCGGTTGCTGCCGGTAAAGGATATCTTGTCGATATCAGGATGGGTGGTCAGGGCATTGCCAACCTCGGCACCGCTGCCGCAGACGATATTCAGCACACCGGCGGGCAGGCCGACACGCTGGGCAATATCACCCAGCTGCAGTTCGATCAGGGGCGTGACCTCGGAGGGCTTAAGAACCGCGGTGCAGCCGGCGGCCAGGGCCGGTGCCACCTTCCAGGCGGTGGTCACGAAGGGGAAATTCCAGGGCACGATCAGGCCCACAACGCCGGCAGCCTCAAGCCGCGTGCTGGCACGGTAGCCCGGCATGGCCAGGGGGACATCGGCATTCTGGCGCCCGTCGAGCTGCCCGGCGAGATCCGCGTAGTAGTCCCAGCAGGCGATGGCATCGTCGATATCGATCCGGGCTTCGAACAGCGGCTTGCCGTTGTTGCGGCTGGACAGCGCCGCGAGCGTGTCGGCGCGGCTTTCAATATCCCGGGCGATGGCCCGCAGGTAGACGGCCCGCTTGGCACCCTTGCTCCGGCGCCAGGCGGGAAGCGCGGCCTTGGCCGCACACACGGCACGGTCGACATCGCTGGCGCTGCCGGCGCCCACCTGGGCGATGACTTCTTCTGTGGCTGGGTTGAAGACCGCCAGCGTTGCCGGTGTCTGGGGCGCAACCCAGTCACCGTCGATGAATAGCTTGTCATACATGGTCCTGGCTCCTGGCATCAGGCAGGGGTGAAGGCGGTAATAAAGTCAGCATCTTCGCGCACTTCGATAAGGGTCGGGCGTGAGGCATCGGCGGCAAGCAGCAGCTGCTCATGGAGTTCGGCGAAGCTTGCAGGTGCCACGGCATGGCAGCCAAAGCCGCGGGCGATGGTCAGGAAATCCGGTGTATAGATATCGACGCCGATGGTTTGGATATCGCGGTTTTCCATGTAGCGCTTGATCTCGCCGTAACCGCTGTTGTTCCACAGCAGTACGATAACAGGCGCGTTGGCTTCAACGGCGGACGCAAGCTCGGGCAGAGTGAACTGGATGCCGCCATCGCCGGTCAGTGCCACAACCGGGCGCTGTGGTGCTGCGATCTTGGCGCCAATGGCCGCCGGCAAACCGTAGCCCAGGGTGCCGTAACCGGTGGAGGAGTTGAACCAGGTGCGAGGCTCCATGGCTTCGTACAGATGGTTGCCTGAATACACCGGCTGGGTTGAATCACCGGCAATGATTACGCCGGGCAGTGCCTGCTGGATGATTTCCAGTACCTGCTGCTGGGCCCGAAACGGTTGCGGCCAGTCCTGCTCAAAGCGGGCACGAACCTCGCGCACACGCCGGGCACCCAGGTCGCCTGGATGAAAGCCGTTATCCTGCAATTGCCGTCGCAGGGCGCGCATGGCCAGACCCGAATCGCTAAGAATGGCGATATCGGCAGGGTAGTTGCGATTCAGCTGCTCGGCGTCGATATCGATGCGGATCAACCGGTTGGGGATAGTAAAACCACCATCAAACACAACGTCGTAATCGGTCTCGCCCAGTTCCGTACCGATAGCCAGCACTACGTCAGCGTCGCGCACCATTGCGCGCACCGGTTCCAGCGACTGGTTGGACCCCAGCGATAGCGGGTGAGCGGGGGGCAGCACGCCCTTGGCGTTGATGGTCAGCAGTGTCGGGGCATCCAGTATCTCTACCAGTGCTCTGGCATCGCTGGCGGCATCGCTGCAGCCACCGCCAAGCAAAACCACGGGGTTGCGTGCCTGTTGCAGTAGTGCGGCGGCCTGTTCGATGGCTGCGGGGGCCGGTGCCGGCCGGCTTGGCAGCGCGGTGATGGTGCGACGGATATGATCGGCCGGGGCCGTGATTACATCCAGCGGAATTTCGATATGCACCGGGCGCGGGCGTGCGCTGGAGAAGATCGAAAAGGCGCGGGCCAGCACATCCGGCAGTTCGTCCGGGCGCATCAGCGTATGGCTGAAGGCCGTGAGGCCGGACATCAGCTGACGCTGATTGGGCAGCTCGTGCAGCCGGCCTGCGGCGAGCCCGAGTTCATGGCTATGGTTGACGCTGGAAATTACCAGCATCGGAATGGAGTCGGCATAGGCCTGACCCAGGGCGGTGGCGATATTGGTCATGCCGGGGCCGGTGATAATAAAGCAGACGCCGGGCTTGCCGGTGACGCGGGCGTGGCCGTCGGCCATGAACCCGGCACCCTGCTCGTGGCGGGGTGTGACGTGGCGGATGTCGGTATTCGGCAGACCACGGTACAGTTCGACGGTATGGACGCCGGGTATGCCAAAGACAGTGTCTATGCCGTAGGCTTCCAGCAGCTCAACCAGGATTTCTCCACAGGTACTCATTGGACTCTCCAGAAATGTTTGGCAGCTGAGATCAGAATCGGGGCCCGCAGGCCCGGGTTGTCGGGTACGGGCCGCGCTGCTGCGGGCCCAGACTTCGGGCTGGAATCAGAACACCAGGGTATGGGCGATCAGTGCAATGATCGGCAGGGTAATCAGGGTGCGCAGGATAAAGATCGCAAAGAGTTCCAGCAGGTTCAGCGGGATCTTCGATTTTAACAGCAGCACGCCGACTTCGGACATGTAGATCAGCTGCGTGAGGGAGACACTGGCGACCACAAACCGTGTCAGCTCGCTTTCAATGCCCTTGCCCAGTACCGCCGGCAGGAACATGTCGGCAAAACCAACCAGCATGGTGGGGGCGGCGGCGGCGGCTTCGGGAATGCGCAGCAACTCCAGCAACGGAATGAAGGGGTAGGACAGCCAGGTGAAAATGGGAGTGTATTCGGCCAGGGCCAGGGACACCGTACCAATGGCCATCACCAGCGGCAGCAGGCCGAACCAGATATCGGTCACGTTCATCAGGCAGCTTTTGCCCAGCGCACCGGCACCCGGTGCCTTGGCTGCACGGCGTACCGCCTGTTCCAGACCCCAGGAGAAAAGGGAATGGCCACCGGGCAGCTCTTCCTTGATCTGCTTGCCAACGGCTTCGTGGTATTCGTCTTTTTTCCAGCTCAGAGGCGGCAAACGCGGGGTAATCACGGCGGCGATCAGGCCTGTGACCACGACCGTCAGGTAAAAGGGGACAAAGAGGTGATCCAGGCCGATGAAACTGGTAATCAGCAGGCTGAACGCGATGGAGGTAATGGAAAAGTTGGTGGCGATAACCGCGGCTTCGCGCTTGGAATAAAAGCCCTGCTCATATTGCTGAGTGGTGATAAGTACGCCCACGGTGCCGGAGCCCAGCCAGGAGGCGACGGCGTCGATGGACGAGCGCCCCGGCAGCTTGAAGGCTTTACGGAACAGGTTGCGTACCAGGGTGCCGATAAACTCCATAAAACCGAAATCGACCAGAAACGGCAGCAGAATGGCGGCGAAAAAGAAGAAGGTGATCAGTACTGGTGTCAGATCCATCAGCATCACACCACCGGTGTTACGACTCCAGATCCATTCAGGGCCGACTTCAAACATCGTCATGGCTGCGAAGGCGGCACCGAATACGCGCAGCGCGAGCCAGATGCCTTTGGGTGTGAAGACTTCAACCAGAACGCTGTCCTTCTGGGCCCAGCGCGGTTTGATGACGGCTGCAAAAAGCGCAACAGCGCCGGACAGCACCAGCAAGCCCGTGGCGAAGGCCGGCAGGTAGTCATTGGCTGAGGCTTTGAGCATATCAGCGAGAACGCCCAGACCAATGGTGATCTTGCCGTCGACGACGACCGGCGTAAGGAAAAACAGTATGCCAATCAATGATGGGATAATGAATTTCAGGTAGGCGCCCAGGCTGTGCCTGGGGCGGACTTCGTCGTTGTCGCTCAGCAGCAGGCTGGAGGCTTCTTGTTGATCTAAATGTTGATTCATATTGGGTCCCTTGGGGTTCTAATTATACTTGTGTCGATCGAGGCTGTTTAGTGGGCAGCGGCGCTGCGCCACCCCCATCTCGATCAGCGGTCGTATTTCACACCCGGCAGTACGCAGAGCATTTCAAACAGCAGGTTGGCGCCCAGCAGTGCGGTATTGCCGGAGGTATCGTAGGGCGGGGAGATTTCCACCATGTCGCCGCCGACGATATCCAGGCCCTTGCAGCCGCGGATGATTTCCAGTCCCTGGGGGACGGTAAGACCCGCAATCTCGGCGGTGCCGGTGCCAGGGGCGTAGGCCGGATCCAGGCCGTCAACGTCAAAACTGATATACACGGGGCCGCCTGCGACCTTGGCGCGCACTTCTTCCATCAGCGGCGTGAGGGACTTGTGCCAGCACTCCTCGGCCGGAACGACGCGAAAGCCCTGATCGCGGGACCAGTCGAACTCGTCGGCGCTGTAACCGGTACCGCGCAGACCGATCTGTACCACGCGGTTGCAGTCCAGCAGGCCTTCTTCCACGGCGCGGCGAAAAGGTGTGCCGTGGGCGATTTTCTCGCCGAACATCTGATCGTTGATATCGGCGTGGGCATCCACATGCACCATGCCCACAGGGCCGTATTTCTTTTTCAGTGCGCGCAGGATGGGCAACGCAATGGTGTGGTCGCCACCGAGTGTCAGGGGCTTGCAGTTGTGCTCCAGCACTTCATCATAAAA
>JBFGZM010000215.1:0-6603 GCA_041586815.1 Marinobacterium sp.
AGCCAGAAACTCAAGGAAAGCGGCCTGAACATCATCGCGGCGACCAGTCTCAAGGACGCTGCCGAGCAGGCGGTCAAGGCGGCGGGAGGTGCAGCATGAGCATCCTGATCAACAAGGACACCAAGGTCATCTGCCAGGGTTTCACCGGTGGCCAGGGTACCTTCCACTCCGAACAGGCAATTGCCTACGGCACCAAAATGGTCGGTGGTGTTACACCGGGCAAGGGCGGTACCGAGCACCTGGGTCTGCCGGTGTTCAACACCGTTCAGGAAGCGGTTGACGCCACTGGCGCTGACGCCTCCGTGATCTACGTTCCGGCTGCCTTCTGCAAGGATTCCATCCTGGAAGCTGCCAATGCAGGCATCAAGCTGATCGTCTGCATCACCGAGCACATCCCGGTCATGGACATGCTGCAGTGCAAGGTCAAGTGTGATGAACTGGGCGTGCGCCTGGTCGGCCCGAACTGCCCTGGTGTTATCACACCGGGCGAGTGCAAGATCGGCATCATGCCCGGTCACATTCACCTGCCAGGCAAGGTCGGTATCGTATCCCGTTCCGGCACCCTGACCTATGAAGCGGTCAAGCAGACAACAGATGCAGGCTTCGGCCAGTCTACCTGTGTCGGCATCGGTGGTGACCCGATCCCGGGCTCCAACTTCATCGACATTCTGGAAATGTTCCAGAACGATCCGCAGACCGAAGCGATTGTCATGATCGGTGAAATCGGCGGTTCCGCTGAAGAAGAAGCTGCTGCCTACATCAAGGCAAACGTGACCAAGCCGGTCGTGTCCTACATCGCAGGTGTTACGGCTCCGGCCGGCAAGCGCATGGGTCATGCGGGCGCGATCATCTCCGGCGGCAAGGGTACTGCAGACGAGAAATTTGCAGCCCTGGAAGATGCAGGCGTCAAGACTGTGCGCTCCCTGGCAGACATCGGCAAGGCACTGTCCGAGCTGACTGGCTGGGTAAGCAAGTAATTAGCGCCTGAATTAAAGGCGGTTCAAAAAGGCAGCTTCGGCTGCCTTTTTTGCGTTCAAGGCCCGACGTTTTCTGCTTCCCTCGGCCGATTGCCGTGTCTGCTGTTGGTGCGCTAAGGTTTAACAGGCAAGCTGCACAGGTACCTTTGCTGCCTGTCAGGCCGTTGAAGTGTCTGGAGGATCGATGGAGTTACTGCCTTTGTTTCCACTGCCGGTGACACTGTTTCCGGGCAGTCACCTGCCGCTGCAAATATTCGAGCCACGCTACCTGACGATGGTGTCGGAATCTTTTCGGCATCAGCGGGGGTTTGTCGTCGTGCAAACCCGTTCCGAGCCTGCGCCTGCGCAGGGCCAGACACCTTTCTATGATGTTGGTGTCTATGGCGAAATCGACGACTGGGATCAGCTGGAAAATGAACGCCTTGGCATCCTGGTGAAAGGTGTGCGCCGGGTGCGTATCGGGACTGTGCAGTCGCAGTCGGATAACCTGCTGCTGGGTGAGTGCGACTGGCTGCCCCTGGAGCCTGCCGAGCCCGTGCCACCGGCATATGAGCGCCTGCAGCAGCTGTTGTGCCAGATGCTAAAGCACCCGCGATTTGCCCCCCTGGCGGCGGGTACGGATACCTCTGATGCCGTGACGCTGAGTTACCGCCTGGCGGACTGGCTGCCATTTTCGCCCGGGGACAAGCAGGAGTTGCTGGTCAGCGAGGGGCCGGTAGCGCGTCTGCGGCTGATTCACGATGCGATTGACTGGGAGCGATAGTACGCTCAGCGCCAAAAGCCAGCTGCCTGCTCATAGGCAAAGAGTACCAGGCAGCAAAGACCGTAAAGTCCCAGCGCAAAGCGCCAGTTCCAGCGAAGAAAGTGAAAGGCGTTGATACCAAAGCGCCCCTGCATGGCCAGGTGGGTGCCGGAGCAGGGCGACACGATGACGCCCAGTGACCAGCTCATCACAATACTCAGGCCCAGCAGGTTGGGATCAGTGACCACGGGCATCAGCATGCCGGCCAGGCTGCTGACGGTTATCAGCGGATGAATGCCGGCAATGGCAATCAGGGCGCTGAGTCCAACCAGACTGGCGGCCTGGATGACGCCAAAATGCTCTATCGACAGGCGTACGCCGCTGTAATGCACCAGGGCGGAGATGCCCGCCATCAGTACCCCGGCTGCCAGAAAAAGCAGCAGCTCACCGTGCATGCCGGGGAGGCTCTGTTCAATGTGCTGGCGATACAGGCGGGCACCCCGCTGGCGGTGCTGGTACAGCAGTGCCAGCAGGGGCAGTGTCAGGGCGCAGACAGTGATCAGGCTTAAAATGCCGAGATCCGGCAGCAGCTGATGTCCGGTCATCACCAGCAGTACCAGGGCCAAAGGGGTGCGCAGTGCCTCGCTGCGCAGCGGATAGCCGGCAAAGTCGTTGCTCGCATCGCGCCGCATTAGCCCCCATCCGGCCAGCAGCAGGGCTGGCATGGCCACAGCCAGTCCTCCCAGGCTCAGGGTGACAAGGCCTGCCCCCGGTGCCAGCGTCAGCGCCATGCCCATGGCGACGAAAAAGGGTGACCACAGGGCGGCGAGACCAAAGCCGCGGGACAGAACCAGGGCCTGGGTACTCTGCAGCGGCTTTGCGCTGTGCAGGCGATCACCAATCAGGGTGAGGGCGGAGAAGTTGATCGCGGCACCGAACAGGTGTGTACCGAACAGGGTCTTCCACAGCGCAGCACGGCCCCGGGGAAGTCCATTGTCCGTGCTTGCCGGGGGCTGGGCGATCAGGCGCAAAAAGCCCACGGCGACCAGCATGGCGATCAGCACCTGGCTGTTGGCCAGGGCCTGGGCACCGTATTTCGGCAGCTCACCCTGGTGTGCTGCCATCAGCAGCCCGGCGCCGCCCACTGTCAGCATCAGGAGCACCTGAACGCGCTGCAGGCCGCCGAGGCGGCGGAACAGCAGGATACCGGCACCCCAGGCCAGTGCACCCGGGATCTGAGGAGGGATCTGCCCGCCCAGGGCGCCGGCAATCGAGAACAGGGCCGTTGCGAGCAACAGCCAGCCGGCCAGGCGCGGCCTCGTTGCGCCGCTGTGGTGGCTCAGTACAGGCTGTTCGAGTGCCGGCTCAGTCACGGGTGCGACAGCGCTCGGCAGGGACACTCAGGGCGCGCAGCAGGTAGACCTTGAAGTCTTCGGGCCAGGGTTGCTGCTCCAGGGCCTTTTCCATGCACAATAGCCAGGCATCGCGCCCCAGGCTGCCAATGCGCAACTGGGCGTGGGCGGCAGGAATGCTGATGGGGCCGTATTTTTCGCGATAAAGCCTGGGGCCGCCAAGCCAGCCACTGAGAAAGCAGCTCAGCTTGTCCCGGGACTCGGTGAGATCCTGGCGGTGCATGGCGCGAATGTCCGCTGCCTGTGGCAGTGTTTCCATCTGGTCGTAAAAGGCATCCACCAGGCGACGGATGCCGGCAATGCTGCCGGCGGCCTGGTAGGAGCTGTCGCCATCACCGTATCGTGGCTGGCCGGGTTCGGATATCTGCATGGTATTGGTTGCCCATCTGGCGGGATTTTCTGGGACGTTGCGAAAGCCTGTGCGGGGTCCGTTACGCAAGCCTGGCCCATTGTATGGCGCGGAGCGCGTTGGAATCAAAACCGGTGCGCATCCAGCTCGATGGACAGTATCTGCTGTCCCAGTGTCACCACGCGGCCGCGGTAGCGGTTTTCACCGGTAGCGGTAAATTCAAACTGATAGCTGCGCCAGAAGCGCAGGCTGCCACGCGGATCGCGCTTGAGCCAGATCGCCCGCAGCCCCACGCTGTCATCCAGCAGCTGTACGTCAAGTTCGTCGCAGTGCTTGCGGGTGGCGCGCAGCGCTATTTCCCGCACTTTCTGTCCCTGCCACCAGTGCAGGCAGACGAAACTGACAAGGCTGAGCCAGAACAGGTCCTGTAGCTCGATATTCATACGATGGTATCCATTGGCAGGTTTTACGCGGGTTCAGGAAATCCGGGTGCTGATAATAGTTGATGGAAATGCTAGGGTATAGGGGCGGCTGCGGCGCCAGGCTGCAGCTGAGCTGGCCGCCCGGCGCCTGCCGAGTTGCCTTCAATCCCAACGTTGCAATGAGACCCACCATGAGCGTGCTGCGAACCCTGGAAACCCTCAACTTTGACAACAGCTTTGCACGGTTGCCGGAGCGATTCTACCAGATTACTGCACCACAGCCGCTCAAGGGGGCTCACCTGATCAGTTTCAATACCGAAGTGGCGGCCCTGCTGGATCTGGATCCCTGTTCGGTAACACCCGAAGCCCTGGCAGAGTATTTCGGTGGCAAGAGTCCACTGCCGGGCTCCGACGCCCTGGCCATGAAATACACCGGGCACCAGTTCGGGGTGTATAACCCGGACCTTGGGGACGGTCGCGGTCTGCTGCTGGGCGAAGTGCTGAGCCAGGCCGGGGATCGCTGGGATCTGCATCTGAAGGGGGCAGGAAAAACGGCCTTTTCCCGCTTTGGTGATGGCCGTGCGGTACTGCGCTCCAGCGTGCGTGAATATCTGGCGGGCGAGGCCATGCAGGGCCTCGGCATCCCCACGACCCGGGCGCTTTGCCTGATCGGCAGTGATGACTACACGAGGCGCGAGGGCATGGAGCCCTGTGCCATGCTGCTGCGCGTCAGCCGTTGCCATATCCGCTTCGGTCACTTTGAGTACTTCTATTATCATCGTATGCACGATGAGCTGAAACAGCTCGCCGATTACTGTATCGAGCGCTACTTCCCGCACCTGGCGGACGATGCAAATCCCTATCGCTCGATGTTTGCCGAGGTCGTTGAAAGCACCGCGCAGCTGGTGGCGCGCTGGCAGGCTTATGGTTTTGTGCACGGCGTTCTGAATACCGACAACATGTCACTGCTGAGCGAAACCTTCGATTACGGTCCCTACAGTTTCCTGGATGCCTATCAGCCGGATTATGTCAGCAACCAGAATGATCATCAGAAACGCTATGCCTTCAAGGCGCAGCCGGGCGTTGTACTGTGGAATCTGGCCTGCCTCGGGCAGGCGCTGCTGCCCCTGGTGGAACGGGCCGATCTTGAGGCGCAGCTGGAGCGCTTTGGCGGTTTGTATGAGGCGGCGGAGCTGGCTCGTTACCGCGAGCGTCTGGGGCTTTCATCGGTACAGGAGGGGGATGCAGAGCTGGTGTCTGCACTCAAGCTGCTGATGGCAGAACAGCGCGTCGACATGACCCGTTTCTTCCGCGCGTTGTCACGGCTGGATGGTTCTGATGGCGCGCTGGAAGTGGTACTTGGCCTGTGGCCGGAACCCTCCAGAGTTACCGACTGGCTGTTGCAATACCGGGCACGGCTGGATTGCGAGGGCGGTGATGGCGCTCAGCGCCGCGCTCGCATGCTGGCGGTGAATCCCAAGTATGTGCTGCGCAATTACATGAATGAAGAGGCCATACGCGCGGCCCATCAGGGGGACTTTCAGCCGGTCAATGACCTGATGGCCCTGCTGCGGGACCCCTTTGCAGAGCAGCCCGAATTCGAACGCTTTGCCGGTGAGCCGCCTGACTGGGCGGCTGCCATCTGTCTGACCTGTTCGTCCTGACCTGTTTGTCCTGTGGGCTCAGTGCGCCCGCGATCTCTTGCCGACCAATGCACGGTGGAGCCCCCCCGGGGGCTTGAATTACAATGGCCTGCTTTCTCAAGCCGGATGGATACAGATGACAACTGAAGTGGTGGATTTTCTGCGGCAGCAGTGGACTAACCTGCTGGCGCTGGGCTGGTTTGCGCTCTGTTTTCGCGGGTACATGACCTATGCGAGGGTCAAGGGTAACACCACACCCTGCCTTGCCAGCGTGATGCATCTGTACCGGCTCGAATGGATGCGGCACATGCTGATGCGTGAAAACCGGATACCCGACACCACGGCGGTTGCGAATCTGGAACGCACGGTGGCGTTTTTTGCCTCCACCACCATCCTGATTCTGGCCGGCCTGATGACGCTGCTTAATGTCTCCGATGAGGCCATGAGTATCGTG
This sequence comes from Marinobacterium sp., assembly GCA_041586815.1. Taxonomy (GTDB): domain Bacteria; phylum Pseudomonadota; class Gammaproteobacteria; order Pseudomonadales; family Balneatricaceae; genus Marinobacterium_A. The sequence continues at coordinate 6,000 of JBFGZM010000215.1, forward strand.
CGGGATATTCCCTACGCCTATCCGCTCACGGCCGGGGAGTGGGAACTCAAACTGTTGCTGCTGATCCTGCTGTTTGTCTACTCGTTCTTCAAGTTTACCTGGAGCCTGCGCCAGTATGGCTTTACGTCGGTGATGATTGGTGGCGCGCCGCTGCCGAGCGAGTCGCTGTCGGAGCAGCGGCTGCAGGCCCATGCCAACCGGATTGCCGAGATGACCTCGCTGGCGGCCAACAATTTCAATGTCGGCCTGCGTACTTACTATTTCTGCATTGCGGTGCTGGGCTGGTTTATCAATCCCTGGTTGTTCATGCTGATGTCAGGCACCGTTGTGATTGTGCTGTATCGACGTGAATTCGTCTCAGTGGCACTGCAGACCATGATAATGAGTACTGAAGTCGAGCGCTAAAGTGCTGCGCATGATGACCCCTTGAAAAAGCGCTTTGCATTGGGGCCTTGAAATTGATTCTGCAGGCCCCATCTCTGGAACACAGGCGAGTTACCTGAAATTGTTGCAGAACCAAGGGCCTATATATTCATGAGCACTGAAACCCAGAAAGAAACTCTCGGATTCCAGACGGAAGTGAAGCAGCTGCTTCACCTGATGA
>JBFGZM010000216.1:0-6590 GCA_041586815.1 Marinobacterium sp.
CCCAGCCAGCCCAGCGCCTCCAGGCTCAGCAGAAAACTGCGTGCCAGCGGCGCAGACGATACACCGTAAGCATTCAGCACTGCCTCGTACTCCAGAGGCAGGGGCGCGTGCAGGGGTGCGGGCATCAGCAATTCAAGCCGGCGGGCAGGCCCCAGCCGATCGGCAATCCCGGCAATCGTGGCGATATCACCAAGCAACAGATCAGCCGGCAACTGCGCCTGTTCGTGCAAGGGGTTCTCAGCCGCAGGCGACTGCTGCTTCCAGCGCTGCAGTGTCGCGGCATTGCCCCATAGCCACGGGGGGATGCCTGACGATTGCTGCATCAGCTGCTCCCGGGCGTTATCCAGCATCGCTGACATCCCGGGGGCTGGCGCCAGACAGTCCGCCGTCAGCGGATCAACACCCAGCAGGCGCAGCGGTGCCTGCCTGACGTCGGACATGGCGCTCGGCTCGGGGCTGTGCTCAAGGCGCAGATGCAGCTGTGGCGTGACGCAAAAGCCTGCGCGTCGCAGGCGAGCAAAATCCTTAACGTCGAGCGGACGGCCGTCCAGACGCTGCACCGACAGTTGCGGTGCCTGGGCCTTTAGCGAGGCCTCGATGGCCGCTGCTCCGCGACCGGTCAGGGACTGTATGCCGCTCCAGAGCATTGCGGCGCAGGCCAGTATCAGCAGCAATCCGAACAGCTGGCCGGGATGACGCTGATAGTGGCTCAGGTACACTCGCCCCAGATCCACATGCCCGGGGAGCGCTCTCGGGCTCATGGGCTGAGCGTCCCGTTGCTAAGCTCCAGCACCCGGTCGCAGCATTGAGCCAGCACGGGGTTGTGGGTGACGATCAGGGCGGTGAGGTCACGCTCGCGCACGGCGTCGAAGAACAGCGGCATCACTCGCCGTGCACTGGACTCATCAAGGCTGCCGGTAGGCTCGTCGGCCAGCATCAGCTCGGGTTGCATGGCAAAAGCACAGGCCAATGCCGCACGCTGGCGCTGACCGCCGGACAGCTGATCGGGATAACGCTGTGCCACCTCGGCGATACCCAGCGCCTGCAGCAGTGGGAACGGCTCGACCTCAAGGCCCGCCAAGCCTGCCCGGAAGACGATATTGCGCGTGACGTTAAGAGTCGGTACGAGATTGCCATCCTGAAACAGGGTGGCAATACGGGTGCGGCGCAACCCCGCCCAGGCGTTGTCGCTAAGCTGCCCGTGCGGTAATCCAAAAACTTCCAGTATGCCCTCATCCGGCTGTATCAGGCCGTTTAGCAGATTCAGCAGTGTCGACTTGCCACAACCGGACGGTCCCGTAATCGCCACCGACTCGCCCGCCGCGAGCTCGAAAGACAGCCCATGCAACACCTGGACGCGGGTACCCCCTCGCCCGTAGTGCTTGCAGAGCCCTTGCGCCCGTATCACCAGTTCCGTCATCGCCATCCGCTTCCCGCCGGGTGCACTCAGTATAGAGTGCGTCTGCCCGGATGGTGCTTGCAGATGTGCGCTGCTGTGCACGCCCTGGCCGCGCTCAAGCGGTACTGCCGACAGCGCAGGATAACTTTCAGCCTGTTGACCAGGTTCAACGCCAGGCCTGCGAAACCTGAACCTTCTGATACGCTTAACACGCAAGCCCAATGTTCAGGAGATCACTATGCACAATATCGCCCGCCTGCGTGATTTTGTTCAGGCCTTCACCCGTCTCGTTGATGAAGCCGCCGATGATCAGGCCCGCCTCATGGATGCGGGGGAGCTGCTGCTCGCCGACCTGGTGAAACACGACGACTGGCTGCCAGAGGCCTACAGTCAGCCCGGCCTCACCGAGTATCGCCAGTATCTGCTGCACTGCGATCCGCTGGAGCGCTTTTCAGTCGTGAGTTTTGTCTGGGGCCCTGGCCAGAGCACCCCCATACACGATCACAGAGTGTGGGGCATTACAGGCGTGCTGCGTGGAATGGAGCGCTGTGAAGAGTTTGCACCCGATCCCCAGACCGGCAAACTGCTGGCCCTGGGCTCACACGACCTGCACCCCGGCAGTATCGACCTGGTATCACCGCGCATAGGCGACATACATCGGGTATCCAACGGACTGAACGACGCACCTTCAGTCAGCATTCACGTTTACGGCACCAATATTGGCACCCACAGTCGCCACATGTACGACCCGACCAGCAGTGCGCAGCAGCACTTTATATCCGGCTATGACAACGACACAATAATCAATCTGTGGGACCGTTCAGACGAAAACGACTGAGCGTCCACTCAGTGCCGGCGCTGCGAATTGTGTCGCCTCCTGGACAACCCAGCTGCGAAATGCTTCGGCGTGCGGTAACAGATACTGGTGCGACGGATAGGTCAGATGGAAAGCTTCGAGGGTTTCAACGCGCTCGGGAAAAGGCGCGATCAGGCGGCCACTGGCAATCATGTCGGCCACCAGGGACGTGCGCCCCAGCGCCAGTCCATGCCCCCTCGACGCCATTTCCAGCGCCGAAATCAGCGTATCGAACTGAATGCCGGGGGCCGTATCCACCAGCCCGTAGCCGGTCTGATTCAACCAGTAGCTCCAGCCTTCCTTATAGCCGATCACGTGCAGCAGCGTCTGTTCTGACAACAGCTGCGGGGTCGGCGGTGGCGCCAGCCCCCCCAGCAGCGACGGGCTGCAAACCGGCACCAGCTCATCCCAGGTCAGGCGGTCAGCATTCAAGCCCGGCCAGATACCTTCGCCGTAGCGGATCTCCATATCCGCATCCCACTTATTTTCCTCGACCCAGATGTTGCTACTAAAACGAAGACCGACCTCGGGGTGCAGCGCGCGAAAGCGCTCCAGCCTCGGCGCCAGCCAGAGTGTAAAAAACACCAGGTTAACCTTGATGGTGAGCGATTTGGCCCTCCCCTGGCCGAAAATCTCGTCGGTCACGGCGGCCAGGCGCTCAATGGAATCCCGTACCGGGGGAAGATAGGCTCTGCCGGCATCGGTCAGTTCCAGCCCGCGGGGCAAGCGCTTGAACAGCGCCATGCCCAGCTGGCCTTCCAGCCCCTTGACCTGTTGACTGATGGCCGCCTGAGTGAGGTTCAACTCGGCCGCCGCCAGCGTGAAATTGAGATGACGTGCCGAGGCTTCAAAAGACCTCAGCCAGTTCAGCGGTGGCAGTCGTTTTTTGTTCATGGACAGTGCTCTGAAGTCTTCTTGTTTTGAGCCTGAGTGTTACCGATCGGTGGTGCAAATACCACCGTTTGGGCGACGCCGAAAACACGGATTACGACAAGCCATAACCATCGTTAAATGCACAACGACACAGGCCCGCCAGGGGCGAGCCCGTGCCTGAACTGTCAGGACGGAAACGCGAACTGTGCGCCTTCACGTACACCGGCACTCGGCCAGCGCTGGGTGATGGTCTTGCGCCTGGTGTAAAAGCGCACCGCATCGGGACCATACGCATGCAGGTCACCAAACAGTGATCGCTTCCAGCCGCCGAAGCTGTGGTACGCCACCGGCACCGGCAGTGGCACGTTAATCCCTACCATGCCCACCTGGATATTGTCACTGAAGTAGCGTGCCGCCTCCCCGTCCCGGGTGAAGATGCAGGTGCCGTTGCCGTATTCGTGGGCGTCGATCAGCTCCATCGCCTGTTGCATGTTTTCTACCCGCATCACCTGTAGCACCGGGCCAAAGATTTCTTCCTGGTAGCTCTGCATGTCCGGTGTCACCTGATCGATCAGGGTACCGCCCACGAAGTAGCCATTCTCATAACCTGGCACCTGCACGTTGCGTCCATCCACCACAATCCTGGCACCCTGGGCTTCGGCACTGTTGATATAGCCGACCACCTTTTCCTGATGCTGGCGTGTAATGACCGGACCAAAATCGTTCCTGCGCTCGGTACAGACACCCACCTTGAGATCCGCCATGGCCGCCGTCATTTTCTCAATAAGACTGTCAGCGGCGACATCGCCCACGGCCACCGCCACCGACAGCGCCATGCAGCGCTCGCCGGAGGAGCCAAAGGCGGCACCGAGCAGCTGGCTCACGGCATTGTCCATATCGGCATCGGGCATAACGATGGCGTGGTTCTTGGCGCCGCCCAGCGCCTGGCAGCGCTTGCCATTCGCCGTGGCGGTGGCATAGATGTACTCGGCGATGGGAGTGGAGCCGACAAAGCTCACGGCCTTGACGCGCTGGTCTGTCAACAGTGTATCCACCGCTTCCTTGTCACCGTTGACCACATTCAGCACGCCATCCGGCAAACCGGCTTCCTGCAGCAGCTGGGCGATAAACAGCGTGGATGACGGATCGCGCTCCGAGGGCTTGAGTACAAAGCAGTTACCGCACACCAGCGCCATGGGCATCATCCACAGCGGCACCATTACCGGGAAGTTGAATGGCGTAATGCCGGCGACCACGCCCAGCGGCTGAAACTCGCTCCACGAATCAATGTTCGGACCAACGTTCTTGCTGTGCTCACCCTTGAGCAGCTCTGGTGCGCCGCAGGCGTATTCAACGTTCTCGATGCCGCGCTGCAGCTCCCCCAGGGCATCGTGGCTGATCTTGCCGTGCTCCTCACCGATCAGGGCCGCGATCCTGTCGGCGTTCTGCTCCAGCAACTCCTTGAAGCGGAACATGATGCGCGCCCGCTTGAGCGGCGGCGTATCGCGCCAGGCCGGGAAAGCCGCATCTGCCGCCGCAATGGCCTGCTCAGTGGTTTCCCGCGATGCCAGCACCAGCTCACGGCTGGCCTCGCCTGTCGCCGGATTGAAGATGGCCTGGCGCCGCGTATCCTCTGCCAGCATCTGGCCGTTGATTAAATGTCCCAGTGTTTGCATGTTTCCTGTCCTCAAGCTTAGGCCCGCGGCGCCCGAGGGCGCGCAACGGATATCGTTATGTGTAATGGGTTATGCGCCAGGTTTACCAGAGCTGCCGGTACAGCTCGGTAATTTCAGCCACATTCGGCACCCGGGGGTTATTGCCCGGCGAACCGGATGCCAGTGCCTGCTCGGCCATCACCGGCAGCAAGTCCATGAATTGCTGCCGGTCGATGCCGAACTGCGCCGGGCTCGGCACCTGTAATTCGTCATTCAGGGCGTGCAGTTCATCCAGCAGTTTCTGATTGGCCAGCGCGTCGCTGTCCTGCCCTGTAGCAATGCCCATGGCCCTGGCGCAATCGGCATAGCGTTCGGGCGCGGCCGGAATCGACCAGGCGGTGACGCAGGGCAGCAGCATGGCGTTCGATAACCCGTGGGGCACATGGAAAGCGGCCCCTATGGGACGGCTCATGCCATGTACCAGCGCCACCGAGGCATTGGAAAACGCGACTCCCGCCAGGGTCGACCCCAGCATCATGGCTTCGCGCGCTTCGCGGTCGCCGCCATTGTGGTAGGCCCGACGCAGATTGGGTGCCAGCAGGCTCATGGCCGCCAGCGCCTGGCTATCGGAGTAAAGGCTGGCCTTTTTGCTGACATAGGCTTCGATGGCATGGGTAAGTGCATCGATACCGGTATCGGCCGTGGTGCGCGGCGGAACACTCAGGGTCAGGTTGTAATCGATCAGGGCCGCCAGTGGCATAAAGCCAATGCCGACGCAGAGCATTTTCTCGTCGCTGGCTTCATCGGTAATGATGGTGACGCGGGTCACTTCCGAGCCCGTGCCCGCCGTTGTCGGCACGGCGATAATCGGCAGTCCGGCTTCCAGTACGATGCGCGGGAACTTGTAGTCACGCATCTGGCCACCGTGTTTGGCCAGTATGGCAATGGCCTTGGCGCTGTCGATGGGGCTGCCGCCCCCCAGGGCGATGATGCAGTCGTAGTCGCCATTGCGGGCCTGCTCGACGCCGGCCTGAATGGAGGCGACCGTGGGTTCTGGCACCGTATTATCGAATACATCGGCATAGATGCCGTGGGCGCTGAGGCTGCGCTGGATGCGGCTGGCATAGCCCAGCTCAACCATCATCTTGTCCGTGACGATCAGGGGCCTGGAGCAGGTCAGCCCGGTGAGGATGTTGGGCACTTCTTCGCTGGCGCCGGCGCCGACCTGCAGAATGCGTGGCAGTATGATTTGAGTGGACATGGCGACTCCAGATTGTAGGATCAGGGCGTCGCAAGGCCGCGCAGCGCGAACGCTGCGGTGTCGTGACCTTGCGAAGGGTTAAAAGGATTCTGATTTAGTACTCAGCGCACAGCGGCCGCGGGCTCTTCGCTGCCCGGCAGTTCCACCGTCCGGTGCAGTGCGCTGTGCCTGGCAATGGATGCCGCGGCCTTCTCTTCACGCAATGACTTGAGCAGACCGTAGATGGCCAGCAACAGCACCACCGAGAACGGCAAGGCTGCAACGATGGAGGCGGTTTGCAACGCCTGGAGCCCGCCTGCGAACAACAGCACGGCCGCCACTGCGCCTATCGCCAGTCCCCAGAACACCCGGTAACGGGCCGGCGGGTTGTCGTCCCCCATGCACACCAGGGTGCAGATCACCAGCGTGGCGGAGTCGGCGGAGGTCACAAAGTAGGTCACCAGCATCACCACACAGACGATGGTCATCAGCAGCGTTACCAGGGCGCCCATATGCATCAGTTCCATGGTTTTGAACAGCGAACTGGTCACATCCTCATTCACCGCG
>JBFGZM010000217.1:0-6516 GCA_041586815.1 Marinobacterium sp.
CCAGACCGCCATGGATGTCAGCATCCGCACCAAGAAGGTCCATATTCGGCCCCGCGGTGAAAATCAGCAACAGTATGTCCGCGCCATCCGCACCCGGGATATCAATTTCGGCATCGGCCCCGCCGGTACCGGCAAAACCTACCTGGCAGTCGCCTGCGCCGTGGAAGCGCTGGAGCGTGAAGAGGTCAGCCGCATCCTGCTGGTGCGCCCGGCGGTGGAAGCCGGCGAGAAGCTCGGCTTTCTGCCCGGCGACCTGTCCCAGAAGGTGGACCCCTACCTGCGCCCGCTGTACGACGCCCTCTATGAGATGCTGGGCTTCGAGCGTGTTACCAAGCTGATCGAGCGCAACATCATTGAAGTGGCACCACTGGCCTACATGCGTGGCCGCACGCTGAACGGCTCCTTCGTGATTCTGGATGAGAGCCAGAACACCACCCGCGAACAGATGAAAATGTTCCTCACCCGCATCGGCTTTGGCTCCACCGCCGTGATAACCGGCGATATCACCCAGGTCGACCTGCCCAAGCACATCCAGTCCGGCCTGCTGCACGCCATGGACGTACTCGGGAATGTCGAGGAAATCGGCTTCACCCATTTCTCGGCCAAGGACGTGGTACGCCACCCGCTGGTACAGCACATCGTGCGGGCCTACGAGCGCTATGAACAGGCGCAGGAAGCCAGCAGCAAGCCCAGCGGAGTCACTCCATCGTGAAACCCTGTGTCGAATTGCAACTGGCCTGCGACGCCGCCGATATCCCTGACGAAACCCGGTTTCAGGGCTGGGTTGAAGCGGCGCTTCGAGATCGCTACGAAGGTGGAGAGATCTGCATTCGTGTCGTCGAGCGCAGCGAGAGCCAGGCGCTGAACCTGCAGTATCGTGGCAAGGACAAGCCCACCAACGTGCTGTCTTTCCCGTTTGAGGTACCGGAGGGCATCGAGCTGGATCTGCTCGGCGATCTGGTCATCTGCGCGGAGGTTGTCGCCTGCGAAGCCACCGAGCAGCAAAAGCCCCTGTTCGACCACTGGGCGCATCTGGTTATTCACGGAACCTTGCATCTGCTGGGTTACGATCATATAAAGGACGAGGACGCCGAAGAGATGGAAGCACTGGAACGGCAACTGCTTGCCGAGCTCTCCATCCCGGATCCTTACCAGGAACGCTAATCGAGGAACACCATGAGCGTTGACCGAACGGGAGGCCAACCCCGAAGTTGGTTTGGCCGCCTAGCCCAGGCCTTTGCCGACGAACCCCGTACCCAGGAAGACCTGCTCTACCTGCTGCGCGAATCCGTTGAGGACAACGTCCTCAGTCTAGAAGCCCTTGGCATTATCGAGGGTGCCATGCAAGTGGCCGAAATGCAGGTGCGCGATGTCATGGTGCCGCGCTCGCAAATGGTAGTGGTACAGGTGGAGCAGTCACCCCGTGACTTTCTGCCCCTGATCATCTCCAGTGCCCACAGCCGTTTCCCGGTGATCGGCGAGAGTCCCGACGAAGTCCTGGGCATCCTGCTGGCCAAGGAGCTGCTGCCGCTGATTCTCGAAGACAACAGCGACAGCTTCGATATCCGCAACGCCCTGCGCCCGGTGACAGTGATTCCCGAATCCAAGCGACTGAACACCCTGCTGCAGGAGTTTCGCGCCACCCGCAATCACATGGCGGTGGTGGTGGATGAGTACGGCGGCATCGCCGGTCTGATTACCATCGAGGACGTACTGGAGCAGATTGTCGGTGAAATCGAGGATGAAACCGATATCGACGACGATGACGGCAATATCCGCCCGTTTGATGACAACGGTTTTATCGTCAAGGCCCTGACCCCCATCGAGGACTTCAACGAGTACTTCGATGTCGGCCTGCCCGACGACGACTTCGACACCATTGGTGGCCTCGTCACCCAGCGCTTCGGACACCTGCCGCGCAAGGACGAGAGCGTCGAGCTGGACGTATTCACCATCAAGGTGCTGTCCGCCGACAACCGCCGCATCCGCCTGCTGCAGGTCAGCCGCCAGCCCCGCTAACCCCCGGAAGTCCCTATGTTCGCGATGGACCGCGCTGCCCCGTTCTGGCTCAGAGCGCTGGCAGCGGCCCTCGCCGGCGGCCTGGCGCCGCTGGCTTTTGCCCCCTTCGATCTCTGGCCCCTGGCATTTTTGGCACCGGCACTGCTGTGGCTATGCCTGCGTGACCAGTCCGCCCGTTCGTCGGCCTGGCTCGGCTGGCTGTTTGGCCTTGGCTTTTACGGCGTGGGTGTCTCCTGGGTCTATGTGAGCATCCATACCTTTGGCAATGCCTCGGTGCTCCTGGCTGGCCTGCTCACCGCCGCCTTCGCTGCCGCGCTGGCACTGCTGGGCGCTGCCCAGGGCTGGATGTACGGCCGCCTGTTTGGCCGTGGCGGTGGCCAGTGGCTCGGTTTTGTCGGCCTCTGGCTGATCTGGGAATGGGTTCGCAGCTGGCTGCTGACCGGTTTCCCCTGGCTTTATCTGGGCTATCCACTGATCGATACACCGCTGGCGCGCTGGGCACCGGTGGGCGGCGTCTGGATACTGAGCCTTATTGCCGTGCTGCTGGGCACCGGACTTGTACAGTTGCTGCTGGCCCGTTCCCGGCGTAACCGCCTGCTGACCGCTACCCTGCTCAGCGTGCCGCTGGTGGGCATCGCCCTGCTGCCCCACAACTGGACCCAGCCCAGCGGCACGCCCCTCAAGGTCGCGCTGATACAGGGCAACATTCCGCAGGAACTGAAATGGGAATCCGGCCGGCTGTTCGACATCCTGAGCCGCTATCAGCAACTCAGCTGGCAGGCCGGCAAGGTCGATCTGCTGATCTGGCCCGAAACCGCGATCCCCTCGACCCTTCACCAGGCCGAAGCCCAGCTGCGGCCCTTCATCGAAGATCTGACACGCAACGGCACCGGCTTTATCTCTGGCCTGCCGTCAGTACTGCCAGACCCGCAGGACCCGATCCGCAGCATCTATCACAACAGTCTGGCGATTCTCACACCTGAGGCCGCCGTCTACCACAAGCAGCGCCTGGTACCCTTCGGTGAATATGTGCCGCTGGAGTCCTGGCTTCGCGGGCTGATCGACTTTTTCAACCTGCCCATGTCTGCCTTCAGTCTGCCACAGGGTGAACAGCAACCACTGCCCTTCGGGCCACACCGTATCGCGGCGGCCATCTGTTACGAGATTGCCTACCCGGAGCTGGTTCGCGCCTCGAGTCTTGAATCCGACCTGCTGCTGACGGTCTCCAACGATACCTGGTTTGGTCGCTCCATTGCGCCGGACCAGCATTTGCAGATTGCCCGCATGCGGGCACTGGAAACCGGCCGCTGGCTGATAAGGTCCACCAACAACGGTATCAGCGCCCTGGTCGACAGCCGGGGCAACATCAGCGTCCAGGCACCCCGCTATGAGAGCGCCGTGCTGACCGGCGAAGTGCAGGGCATGCGCGGGCTAACCCCCTATCAGCGCAGCGGTGTCTGGCCGGCACTGCTGTCCGCCCTGGCATTCTGCGCCCTGGCGCTGCTATCCCGCCTGCGGACACCCCGCAGCCAGGCATCCACCCCGGCTCGAAAACAACCCCGACAGCGCTGAATTCACACAACCTGCTAGGCTGCAGGGTGTAACAACCCTGCGACCTATCGGGAGGTGCCGTGATGGCCGAGTCGAAGCTTCCAAAGAACTACGTGCAATTTCGCAGCCGCTACCGCTCGGTCACAGGCGCGCTGGACGATTTGGGGCGGACCCTACATGAAGCTGGCCCGGTAGATGAAAAAAACGCTCAACTGATTCAGCTCGCCGCCGCCGCCAGTATTCACTCGGAAGGCGCCGTGCACAGCCACTGTCGCCGCGCCCTGGATGCCGGCGCCAGCCAGGATGAAATTCGCCACGCCATCATTCTGCTCACCAGCACCCTGGGCTTCCCCACCATGATGGCCGCACTGTGCTGGGTGGAAGACATTCTCGACGATGACTAGGCACTCGACGGTTGGCACAGCGCGCAAACAGGGTACGGAAGCCGACGAAATCCTGCGCTCCATGGCCCATCATTCTGCTCACCAACACCCTGGGCTTTCCCACCATGATGGCCGCACTGTGCTGGGTGGAAGACATTCTCGACGATGACTAGGCACTCGACGGTTGGCACAGCGGGCAACGAGAATCACCGTCCCAAAATAGAGCCGCAACCCCTGATCACCCAGCTCCGTAATAGCTCAAAACAATAGCGCATCGGCAAACAGGATCACCACCAGATAACGCAACCCCTTGCCGGTGCCCACCAGCAGCACGAAATAACTGAAGCGCACCCGCATGATGCCACCAATAAAAGTCAGCGCATCGCCGCCGATGGGCAACCAGGCAAACAGCAGACTCCAGACACCAAAGTGCTGAAACCAGCGCTGCGCCCGCTCCAGTTCACGCGCCTTGACGGGAAACCAGCGACGCTCGCGGTAATGCAGCATGTACAGTCCCAGCCACCAGTTGACCACCGCGCCCAGAGTATTCCCGGCCGTCGCGATGAACCACAGCCAGACCCAGTTGCCGGGCTGCTCGGACAACAGCACGGCCAGGTACACTTCGGAGTAAAACGGCAGAATGGTGGCCGCGGCAAAGGCACCGCCAAACAGCAGCAGGTATTCAGTCATTGTTAGCCATTATTGGTCATCAAGGGCTTCGGGCGTGCTGGCCCGTGCGCAGTCTATCAGGTGGCAAAACAGCCGCCGCTGCACCGCGAGATAAGGCAGATACTCCGGATGCCACTGCACCCCCAGAATCAACCGACCCTGTTCGCATTCCACGGCCTGCACAAAGTTATCCAGATCCCGCGCCGCTACCACCAGCCCCTGCCCAAGCCGCTCGATGGCCTGGTGGTGCAGACTGTTGATGCGCCACCGGTTCGCCCCCAGCACCCGGTGCAGGACTCCGCTGTGCGCAGTCAGAGCCGTTTTACGCGGCAGCGGAGTACGGAAGTTGGACGTCTGGCGGCGCAGGCCGCGAATATCGCCGTACAACGAGCCCCCCAGCACGACATTGATCAACTGGGCGCCGCGACAGATCCCCAGCAACGGCAGGCGGGTGTGCAGGGCGTGTTCTATCATTTCGATTTCAAACCGGTCCCGGTCGGGATCAATCGGTGCCCGGCCGTCATCGTGGCCACCGTAAAGCGATGGATCTATATCGTCTCCACCGCCGATAATGAGCCCCTGCAGACGATCATGGCTGTGTTGCTGATAGCGGGAGGGGGTCAGACGCAACGCGCGGCCACCCGCCAGCCAGATCGCCAGGCAGCTCGCCCACCAGGCGAAGGCAAACCTGCCATCGGGACCGGTAACACCTATGAGGGGTCGGCCAGCCACAACTCCACCTTTTCAGACCAGGGGGCTATCCAGTCCGGCAACGGCCGCTGCAAATGCGCCAGATAGTGCCGGCACAGAGTTTCCAGCCGCACGGGATCCTGTGCCAGGGCTTCAACCTGCTGCCAATCCTGCCAGGCATCCAGCAGGCGCCAGTCGGGATTGTCGATATCGGAATTGGGCAGCCGGTAATGCAGCGTTGGCCGCGCACTGACCTTTTCGTCTGGCACAGCCGCTTTCACCGCCAGCGGATCCAGGTGTGCCAGCAGCGGCAGCCAGTCCAGTGCCCGGTTACGCGTGGGGTTGTGTGCCAGGTAATCGCGGATCAGACCGCGCTGATCCGGCCAGTAATTGCTCTGCAGCACCTGTTCGCAATACTCCCGCGAAAAGGGCTGGATAAAGGGACTCAGACGGCGCACCAGCGCAGTCTCTTCACGGGCACTCAGCCAGTCATGCAGGCACAGGTAGGCCTTGAGGTAACGCATCAGTGTAAGGCTGTCCAGTGCCGGCAGTTCGGGATTGAAGTGTACGCCAAAGGCATAGCGTGCAGCGCCGTGCGTGCCCAGAGCGCCTGCCTCGCGCAATCTTTGCACCAGGGTTTCGAGCACATCCAGGCGTGAAAACGGTATGGGGGGACAGACGATTTCAAACGGTACCAGATTGCTGGCCACCATCGCCAGCGCCTCGGTGGCCAGATTCTCCAGCTCGCTGCTGTGGCCATGACTCTGCTCGCGCCCGAGCTTTTTGAGATAGCGAAGATCCAGCTCCAGACTGAAACGACCAAACTCGGTGCCGGCCACTCGCTGCTCGCACACCGATACCCGCTCAACCCGGCCACCGAAGACCGCCTGAATACAGCGGGCAATGTCGTCCAGCTCTATGCCAGCAAGCTCAATCTCGACACCAACCCGTCGCTCACGTCCCTCACTGGTCAAATGCTGATCAGGCATCCTCAGGAGCCCCGGACCAGGGTTTGGAGATGCGGCGAAAGAAACCCTTGCCACAGGTCTCGCAGTCCTCGATACGGGAAGTTTCGGTCAGCTCCCGAGTGGCGCCGCAATTCAGACAGGCCAGGGTGCCGACGGTGGCGATCTCGCCGCTAAGGTAGTCCTCCTCGCCGTGGGACAGACGTTCGCGCAGGGCTTCCTGGTCGATACGGGTGCGA